>NZ_CP015348.1:0-22500 GCF_002109325.1 Sporosarcina ureae
ATGACAAAAGAAGAACAAACGGGTGAAGTAGAATTGACCCTAGAAGAAGCAAAAGCGGCTATTATTGAAGCGGGTAAAAAGACGGGTGAACTAACTCTAGAAGATGTAACGGAAAAACTAGCATCTTTTGAAATGGAACCTGAGCAATTCGAAGAGTTTCTTGATCAGATAGAAGCGCAAGAAATCGAAATGGATAGAAAAGAAGAAGCTGATCCGAAGGCTGAAAAAGAAGAACAATTCGATTTAAATGACTTGAGTGTACCGCCAGGCGTCAGAATCAACGATCCAGTCCGTATGTATTTAAAGGAAATTGGCCGCGTGGATTTATTGACAGGTAAAGAAGAGGTAGACTTGGCGATTCGTATTATCGATGGCTTGGCAGCTGAAGCTGAGCTCGAAGAAACAGGGAAAATGACGCCTAAAATAGATGCAGATATTATTCGTGGTGAAAATGCCAAAAAGAAATTGGCAGAAGCGAATTTACGTCTAGTTGTCAGTATCGCGAAGCGTTATGTCGGTCGTGGTATGCTGTTCTTAGACTTGATTCAAGAAGGAAATATGGGTCTTATTAAAGCCGTAGAGAAATTTGACCATACAAAAGGCTTTAAATTCAGTACGTATGCCACTTGGTGGATCCGTCAAGCGATTACACGCGCGATTGCAGACCAGGCACGTACGATCCGTATTCCTGTGCATATGGTAGAAACCATCAACAAATTGATTCGCGTCCAGCGTCAGTTGCTCCAAGATCTAGGACGAGAACCTTCTCCTGAAGAAATTGGAGAAGAAATGGACTTGACACCAGAAAAAGTGCGAGAAATTTTGAAGATTGCTCAAGAGCCAGTTTCATTGGAAACACCAATCGGTGAAGAAGATGATTCCCACTTAGGAGATTTCATCGAAGACTCGGAAGCGCAGTCTCCTTCAGATCATGCAGCTTATGAATTATTGAAGGAACAGCTTGAAGATGTCCTAGATACATTAACTGATCGTGAAGAAAACGTACTACGTCTTCGTTTTGGTCTAGATGATGGACGCACGCGAACGCTCGAGGAAGTGGGTAAAGTATTCGGTGTAACACGTGAACGTATTCGCCAAATCGAAGCAAAAGCACTTAGAAAGTTACGCCACCCATCACGTAGCAAGCGACTGAAAGACTTCTTAGAATAATAGGTGCATCGGCTTGATATAGCCGATGCTTTTTATTCTGTATCAAAAAAAAGAAGATTGATACTATTGGAGGAGAAAGGATGGCTATAGATAAGAAACAGATCATCATTTCTGAAATCCGGTATTGGAAAACAAATAAACTTCTTCCTGAACATTATTGTGATTTCCTCATTACATTATATGCACAAGGTGAAGATCCGGATGAAGTGGCAGAGAAAGAGTCTTCCACACTTCAAATCGAACGCAGAAAGTTGCGGTCTAAACAAATCTTGATATTGCTCATTAGTTTATTGCTTGCAGGTGTTGCGTCTGTTGCAATGTTCGTATTGACGGAATACCCAACTGCTACCTTGCTCGTTGCAGCAGTATTGGCTTTAATTTTCCTATTGCTCGTTTCAGGAAAAACCTTCACAAAGAAAGGTTTTGCACCTTTCCTCTACATATCGATGGCGTTTCTTTTATTGATGATGTCATTGAAGATTTGGAATGCATTTTTTGATGGAGATACGACAGTATTGATTGGTCTACTTGTTTTGAATTGCGGTTTGTGGTTATTCACGGGAAGAGTATTAAAGTTACTTTATTTCACAATTTCAGGTTCACTTGGTTTATTGACAGTAGTCGCATTTTTACTATTGTCGATATAATTATCCAGAATCGGACGGAATGCAATGAATGTATTGCTAATTTCCGTCCTTTTTCTATATACTGTTATGTAAGGGCTTACAAGTTTTCGGAAATAGAGTAGTATATGTGAAGAGAGGATGATCCTAATGAATTTTGACTTAACTCAAGAACAGCAAATGGTGAAGAAATTGATGAGAGATTTCGCAAACGAGGAAGTAGCACCAGGTGCAGTAGACAGGGATCGCTCTGGAAAATTTCCAGTGGAGATATTTAAAAAGCTTTCAGAAATGGGCATGATGGGCTTGCCATTTCCCGAGAAATATGGTGGCGCTGGAGCAGATACGATCAGTTTTGCTATTGTTACCGAGGAATTAAGCCGTGCTTGTGCATCAACAGGCATTACGTATTCCGCACATATTTCACTTGGTGGAGCACCGCTCAATCTATTTGGAACCGAAGAGCAAAAAGAGAAGTATTTAACGCCGATCTGTACGGGAGAATCATTTGGTGCGTTCGGTCTGACAGAGCCAAATGCAGGTTCCGATGCAGGTGGTACAGAGACGTCTGCAGTGCTCGCTGAAGGGAAGTATACGATCAATGGATCCAAAGTGTATATAACAAATGCTAGCTACGCAAAACACTTGGCATTGACTGCTGTGACAGGTCGTACGGATGGCAAGAAAGAGATCAGCGCCATTATCGTACCAACGGATTCCAAAGGTTTTAAAATTATAGACAACTATGAAAAGATGGGCTTGCACGCTTCCAACACAACTGAATTATTGCTAGAAGACGTTGTAGTGCCTGAAGAGAATCTACTTGGCGAAAGCGGTAAGGGATTCCAGCAATTTCTCGTAACCCTTGACGGTGGCCGTATTGGAATTGGTGCTATGGCAGTAGGGATTGCACAGGCAGCCTATGAGCGCGCATTAACATATTCAAAGGAACGTAAACAATTCGGTAAAACGTTATCTTCATTCCAGATTACACAGTTCAAGTTGGCTGATATGGCAATGAAGATCGAACTTGCACGGACGATGGTATATAAAGCAGCATGGTTGAAAGATCAGGGAAGGAAGTTCACGAAAGAAGCTTCCATGTGTAAATTATATGCTTCTGAAATCGCTATGGAAGTGGCCAATGAAGCGATCCAAATCCACGGTGGCTATGGTTATATGCGTGAATATGAAGTCGAACGTTACTTACGAGATGCCAAGCTTCTGGAAATTGGAGAAGGCACTTCAGAAGTACAACGGATGGTCATTGCGAGACAACTTGGTTGTTGACCTGCGAATTATGGCGATTCTGTCACAAAAGACGAAAAGTCGCCCAATAACACTTTCAGTTTTCTTATAGATACAGTACAATGTTAAGTGTATACTGTATCTTTTACAGAATAGATTCTGATGAAGGAGGGTAATCCAATGAATAAAAATCCTGTTGTACCATTTCTTTTGATTTTCGCACTTGGAATTGGACTTGTTTTCTTCATGTCACTTTATGGTCTGGATCAGAAAAAAGAAATTGCTGGAGCTAACGAAGAAGGCACTGAGCAAGGAACTGAAGAAGAAAGTGCAAACACTGGCGAATTTGACGCAGAAGCTGTTGCTCAGCAGAAGTGTATCAGTTGTCACGGTGATGGCTTAACTGGCGGAATGGGGCCAGCTCTAAACAGCTCACTTGACGCTGACGAAGTACATGATGCAATCAAAAACGGTGTTGCTGGAACTGCAATGCCGGCTGGACTTGTTCCAGATGAAAACATAGATGAAATGGTTGATTACATTTTATCATTAGACTGATTGTCTACTTAATTTAAAGAGCCAGTAAACCAGAGTAACTCTTGGTTTACTGGCTCTTTTGCATTGCATGAAAAGTGTACCGATTATACAATAGATAAGAATGAAAGGCGGGGGACTATGAATACCAACCAATTATCGGAACGGCTGTCGATGGTAGCCAGTTTTGTTCCGAAAGATACTGTACTTGCGGATATCGGTAGCGATCATGCCTATCTACCGTGTTATTTAATGAATAAAGGTAAAATTCGTCGAGCAATTGCAGGAGAAGTGGTGAAAGGTCCTTTTGAAGCCGCTTCACGCAATGTAGCTTTAAATGGCTTTACGGACCGGATTGAAGTCCGACTGGCAAATGGCTTACAAGCGATAGAAGAAACAGACCACGTCGAAACTGTGACTATTGCAGGAATGGGAGGCACTTTAATTACTTCGATCTTAGAAGCGGGCAAGGATCGTTTAACGCATGTACAACGAATCATCGTACAGCCTAATCTACATGCCATTGCAATTCGAGAATGGGCAGTGGAGAATGGATTTTGTATTGTCGACGAAGAAATTTTACTAGAAGATAGTAAAATCTATGAAGTGCTTGTACTCGAAAGGGGAACGGCTGAATACTCGAAGGCAGATTTACTTGTCGGTCCTGTCTTACGTCATAAACGATCTAACGTATTCCAGGCAAAGTGGGAGCGGGAATTGCAAGAATGGCAGCGAGTCATAAAAGCCCTAGAAAAAGCAGGGCAAACAGAAGAAATCAAGCAAAAAAGAGCAAACGTGCAAGAAAATATCGAATTAGTCAGGAAGGTGCTAGCACATGAAGAAGAGTAATGGACACCAGATCATTGAACTATTTGAAAAGTGGTCACCGAAGAGACTCGCTTTTGAAGGAGATCCAATCGGACTGCATATCGGTCAATTGAATCGTCCAGTAGATAAAGTTCTTGTTACACTTGATGTCAATGAACAAGTGATTGATGAAGCTATCGAAAAGGGTGCAACTCTAGTGATTGCACACCATCCTCCGTTGTTCCGTCCTGTGAAATCCATTCTGACGGATACCCCTCAAGGGAAAATGATTGAGAAGTGTATTAAGCATGATATCGCGGTCTACGCTGCACATACGAATCTGGATATTGCAGAAGGCGGTGTCAATGATATGTTAGCGGAACGTCTTGGTATACAAGAGACGGAGCCGATTGATATTACGGACTCTGAACATTTGATTAAATTGGCGGTATTCTGCCCATTAGCCGATGCTGATGCACTACGTCAGAAATTAGCTAGTGCAGGCGCGGGTGCTATCGGTGATTATCAAGCATGCAGTTTTAGTTCACAAGGCACCGGACGTTTCACACCGATTGATGGAGCAAATCCAACAATAGGACACGTGGGGGAGCCGACGTTAGTGGATGAGGAACGAATTGAAGTCGTTTTCCCAGAAAGTCAGCAAGCGAAGGTCGTCAAATCCATGTTTGCTGCACATCCATACGAAGAACCTGCATTTGATATAGTCAAATTAGAGCAGAAAACAAATGAGCAAGGGATTGGTCGTATCGGACGAATCGCAAAAGAGATGACGTTGAAAGAGTTTGCTCAACATGTAAAAGAATCATTCGGTGTTCCTGCTTTACGCTTCGTCGGTGATCCAGACTCGAAAATTCGTAAAGTGGCGGTCCTTGGCGGTGATGGAAATAAATATATCGCAGCGGCGAAGAGGAAGGGAGCGGATGTATTGGTAACAGGTGATATGTATTATCACGTAGCGCAAGATGCACAAGCTCTCAATTTAGCGGTTGTAGATCCGGGTCATAATATCGAAAAAATTATGATTGCCGGTGTAGCGAAACAAATGGCAAGCTTCTGTGAAGAAAATAAATTGGCAGTTGAATTCATTGAATCTAACATCATAACAGAACCTTTTCAATTCCTATATTAAATAGAAAAAGCCGTCGAAATGGAATTCGACGGCTTTGCTATGTTTAGGGTTCAATCCGGATAACAGGAGTTGGGTTCTTGACTTTAGGCAAGATTTTCTCGAGTTTGAACTTTCTTTCCGGGCGATGTGTTGTAGGATCTTCTGGATCAAAATCATTCAGGAACGATATAACTTCCCTGACGATTATTGTAGGCGTAGAAGCACCTGCCGTGACCGCTACTGTCTCAATACCCTCCAACCAAGCAGGATCGATTTCCGAGACGTCTGAGACACGGTATGAAGGTGTATTTGCAATCTCAACAGAAACTTGTGTTAAGCGGTTGGAGTTATTACTCTTTGGATCTCCAACAACAATCAGTAAATCTGCTTCGCCAGCTTGTTGTGCTACCGCTTCTTGTCGAACTTGTGTAGCTAGACAAATTTCCTGGTGTACTTCGATTTGAGGGAATTTTTGTTGCAACGCTTCCATCAGGTGTGCAACGTCCCACTGACTCATCGTAGTTTGATTTGTCACCAATAGTTTTTCATTGGTAATATCTAGATTGTCAATATCCTCGAGGCGTTCAATTAAATGAACTGAATCCGGTGCAACACCGATCGCGCCTTCAGGTTCTGGGTGATACTTCTTACCGATATACAGAATATCATAGCCTTCTGCTACTTTTTCTTCAATTAAATAATGTGTGACAGAAACGTCAGGACATGTTGCATCAATTGCAACCAATCCTTTTTCTTTTGCCAACTGGCGAACTTCAGGAGAAACACCGTGTGCTGTGTAAATTACAGTCCCTTTATCCACTTTACGTAAAATGTCCAGGCGGTTTTCCCCGTCCAATGTAATGATCCCATCTTCTTCGAATGCATCCGTAACATGTTTGTTGTGGACGATCATGCCTAATATATAAATGGGTCTCGGCAAGGTTGGATCGAGCGCAGCATTTCTTGCAATAACCATCGCATCAACCACACCATAACAATAACCTCTAGGTGATATCTTGAGTACTTTCATTTATTCCACTCCACTCCTCTAGTAACTTCTCTTTCATTATAGCGGAGATTCGCGGACGATTCAAAGAGTTCAGAAGGGAGGTTGAAAAATACGCGGTGAAGATGGCCGACTGATGGCTTCTGAAGGTCGAGAAACAGGCGCTTGTGGACCACTTGGACGTGGAGCAGAAGAAGCTGTCGGTGCGTCCGGCATGGATTGTACTCCTTTATACAATCTCCACATAGCGGGTATATTTTGAACAAGTGGCGCAAACTGCTGAACTAATGGTGCAAATTGCTGGGCCGTATTGAAAAAACGATTGGCGGTTTGCATGTATTGATCAGCCCGTGAAGGACCTGTGTCTTGCATACCCGGTTGCTGCTGTTGCGGCATGTTCGCACCACCACTTTGTGGACGCTGGGGATTACCTTGCATGCCTTGAGAGAAGGGCAGAGGCCTACTTTGTTGCATAGGTGGAGGACTGGGTGACATCCTGGGCTGTGGTTGCTGATTGCTAAATGGATAAAATGATTGATATCTCATCACGAACTCCTTTCTGATTTTTTTAGTTGTTTCCCTTATATCCTATGCGAAAAAAACCACTGATGGCACCGAATCATGGTACAATAAGAATTATCTAGAGGAGGAACGATATGTCGAAATTTACTGATTACCAATTCAAACCATTTTTGAGGGAAGCCATTCAAAAATTAGGGTTTGAAGAACCGACACCTATACAAAAAGAAATTATTCCGTTGATTATGAAAAACACGAGTGCAATTGGACAAGCACATACAGGAACAGGGAAATCCCATAGTTTCTTAATTCCACTTGTTGAAAAAATCAAGCCGGAGAAAGACGAACTACAAACGGTTATTACAGCACCAACACGTGAATTAGCTGTTCAGCTTCATAATGAACTGAAAAAGCTAATTGAAGGAACGGATATCAAAAGTGCGATCTTGATTGGCGGTACTGATAAAAAACGCTCTGCTGAACGTTTGAAGAGCACACCGCACATCATCGTTGGTACACCAGGACGTATCCAGGATATGTCGGAAACCGGCGCATTACCGATCCACACAGCTACACATCTTGTCATTGATGAAGCGGATCTTGCATTTGATATGGGCTTCATTGAAGATATTGATAAGTTTGCTTCAAGAATGCCAGAGAAGATCAGCATGTATGTATTTTCTGCTACGATTCCAGAAAAGCTCAAGCCTTTCTTGTCAAAATACATGAATTCACCTGTACATGTACGGATGGATGATAAGAAGCCTTTGACAGAGAATATGCATTACTCATTAGTTCCTGTTAGAAGTATGGATAAAAACAAGAAACTACTTCATGTAATGGATGCCCTTCAGCCGTATCTTGCGATCATCTTCACGAATACGAAGCAAAACGCTGATCGTCTGGCTAACTATTTAGCAGAGCACGGCCATAAGCCTGGAAAAATCCACGGTGACTTGACGCCACGTGAACGTACACGCGTTATGAAGCAAGTCCGTGATCTAGAGTATCAATACATCGTGGCAACTGATTTGGCGGCAAGAGGGATCGATATTCCGGGTGTCAGTCATGTTATTAACTTTGAATTACCAGATGATCTGGAGTTCTTCATTCACCGCGTAGGACGTACTGCACGTGCTGGCATGCAAGGACATGCCATTACGTTATATGAACCGTCTGATGAAGATGCAATCAATTTAATTGAGAAGCTCGGTATTCCGTTTGTACATGAAGATGTCAAAAATGGCGAATGGATTGAAGTGAAAGAGCGCCAAGCACGTAAGAAGCGTGTACGTGAAATAGACGAAATCGATAAAAAAGCGGATTCGTTTGTCCGTAAACCTGATAAAGTGAAGCCAGGCTATAAAAAGAAGATGGCGGAACAAAAAGAGAACTTTAAAAAGAGACAAAGGAGAATTAAGAAGAAATCATGACAACAAATGATATCCTTCTAGGTTCTCACGTATCCATGAGTGGTAAAAAGATGCTACTTGGTTCAAGTGAAGAAGCGCTTAGCTATGGAGCTAACACATTCATGATCTACACGGGAGCACCTCAGAATACAAGACGTAAACCAATTGAAGAATTGAATATCGAGCTTGGCACACTGAGTATGGAAGAAAACGGTCAATCAAATATCGTTATTCATGCGCCCTACATCATCAATCTTGCAAATACTACGAAGCCTGAAACATTCCGTCTGGGTGTGGACTTTTTGCAACAGGAAATTCAGCGTACTGAAGCGCTTGGTGCCAATCAAATAGTCCTTCATCCAGGTGCCCATGTAGGTGCTGGAGCAGACGTCGGTATTGAAAAGATTATCGAAGGTTTGAATGAAGTATTGTCCGAAGACGCAAATGTTCGCATTGCGCTAGAAACAATGGCGGGTAAAGGAACAGAGTGTGGCCGCAGTTTTGACGAGATCGCGAAGATCATGGACGGTGTGAAAAATAATGAACGTCTATCCGTTTGTTTCGACACATGTCACGTCCATGATGCGGGCTATGACATCGTCAATGATTTCTCTGGTGTCTTAGATCAATTTAACAATATTGTTGGACTGGACCGGATTTCTGTCATTCACGTCAATGACAGTAAGAATATTTGCGGTGCTGGAAAAGATCGACACGAAAATATCGGGATGGGACATATCGGCTTCGAACCGTTAGCTTATATCGTCCATCACCCGACATTTAAGAACGTACCGAAGATCTTGGAAACGCCTTTTATCGGAACAGATAAAGCAAATAAAAAAGCGCCATATGCAGTAGAAATTGAGATGTTGAAAAACCATCAATTTACTCCTGAATTACTGGAAGCCTTGCATAACTGAAAAATTTAAGCGTTGCGTATTCGCAACGCTTTTTTCTATTGCAGTTTATGCTGTTCTAAGTACAGCATCGTTTTCTCGTAGCCGATGACAGAAGCTACTTTTTCAATAAATTTTTGTGGGATGCCGGTAAAAAGCCACGCGATGGATATTTCATCCAGCAGCGGACGTAATTGCTGCACTTCTGCGATCGACAATTCAACACCATAACTGTATGCGTAATTTACTGCCTCCTGATCATGCAATTGTTTCATTTGCTGAATTAACTGAAGTAAATCCATTATCATCAATTCCTTTCAATTGGTTGTATCCCTCCATGGATTGCTATATAATTCATAAAGTAATCGGAATGATTACGAATTGAAGGAAGGGATATGTATATGACAAATTCCATTATTAACTTAGAGCATATTACGCATAAGTTTAACCATTCCACTGCGCTTTCTGATGTTAGTTTAGAAGTGAAACAAGGAGAGTTTTGGGCATTAATTGGTCCAAACGGTTCGGGTAAATCTACATTATTAAAAATCATATTAGGGTTGCTGAAACCCTCCCAAGGAACAATTGAACTGTTTGGCGGGCCTATAGATTCTTTTAACCAACAGCAACGAATCGGCTACGTCTCTCAAAAGTCCAACGCTTTTACGACGAAATTCCCAGCGACGGTCTTGGAAGTCGTGAAAAGCGGCTTAACGAGTAAAAAAGGACTGTTCAAGCGTTTCAATAAAGAGGATGAACAGCAAGCGATCGATGCGTTGCATGTAGTGAAAATGGCGGACCGCAAAGATGAAAGCATCGGTGATTTATCAGGCGGTCAGCAACAACGTGTCTTTATAGCAAGAGCTCTCGTAAGCCATCCCGATTTACTAATCATGGATGAGCCGACAGTTGGAATTGATAGACAGAATGTTGAATCCTTTTATTCTATGCTAAGTGAATTGAATCGTGAGTACGGAATAGCGATTTTGCTTGTGACACATGAAATTGATGTTGTAACGAAGCTTGCTACACATATTGCATGCTTGAATCGTTCCATCCACTTCCATGGTGTCCATGCGGATTATGAAAAAATGAGTGAGGCTGAATTGTCAGGCTGGTATGGTCATCCTATCCGTCGGCTCCATCAAAAAGAAACGGAGCCGGTTAGATGATTGAAGCTATTTTCACATATGAGTTTTTACAAAACGCTGTTTTATCGGGACTAATTATTGGGTTAATCGCTCCGTTACTTGGACTGTTTATCGTCGTGCGCCGTATGGCGATGATCTCAGATGCACTCAGTCACGTAGCGCTTGCGGGAATTGCAGGAAGTTTGTATTTAAGTCAGCAAGTGTTATTCTTTGCAGCGCTTAACCCAGTGTATTTAGGGATGGCTGCAGCGGTCATCGGCTCTTTATTGATTGAGCGATTGCGTAGAGTGTATAAAAGCTTTGAAGAACTGGCGATTCCGATCATTTTATCTGCCGGAATTGGTTTTGGGGCAATATTCATTTCCCTTGCTAAAGGGTTCGGTACAGATTTAGTCGGTTATTTATTTGGTTCAGTGTCCGCTGTGAGCCGGCAAGATTTATACATTGTCATTTTAATTGCTATTATTGTCATCGCATTTATCTATTTCTTATATAAAGAGTTATTTTCACTGGCATTTGATCCAGAGTATGCGAGAGTGTCTGGAATTAATGAACGCGTTATTCAAGCGGCGTTCATGATTATCACAGCGCTAGTCATTGGTGCATCGATGCGAATCGTTGGAATTTTGCTAGTCTCTTCTTTGATGACATTGCCTGTAGCAGCGGCTATTCAAGTGGCCAAAAGCTATAAGGGTGCACTAGTATACTCGGTAGTATTCGGGGAAATCGCCGTGGTCATCGGACTGATATCTGCGTTTTACTTAGATATCGCGCCTGGGGGAACGATTGTAGTCACGTCGGTGTTCATTTTACTGTTAGTACTTTTTGGAAAAAAGGTACGGTCATGAGAAGCAGGAAAGGTGGCGTAACGATATGTCGATAGATGAAGCATGGGATATTCTATTGAAATATGATTTTAAACGGACAAAAAATAGGGAAATTTTATTGCGTTTCTTTGATGACGCGGACCGCTATGTTACTGCGATGGAAGTTCGTGTGGCGGTGGAGCAGGATAATCCTGGTATCAGTTTCGATACAATCTACAGAAATCTTGCCGTGTTTTCGAAACTTGGGATTTTGGATGAAACGGAACTCAATGGTGAAAGACTTTTCCGAATGCAGTGCGCGACGGATCACCATCACCATCATTTCATCTGTATGACTTGTGGCAGCACGAAGTCCATTCCAATTTGCCCGATGGATAGTGTGACGGTAAATTTGTCGGAATATGAAATAGAAGGACATAAGTTTGAGATTTATGGCAGATGTCCGAAGTGCAAGGTAGGATAGTTTGAATAACTAGGCAGTACATCATTTTGTTTATGATGTGCTGCCTTTTTTTATGAAGAATATGCAGGTGGAAAATGGTAAATCATAAATAGATCGCGTGTTCTGCTCATTGATGTGAATTAAGCGCTCATAGAACTATTGTGACCGCTCTAACGCATGTGATTTCTGCTCTATACATATCGTTATTCGCTCTAAGAAACTATCTGAGTGCTCTATCAAGCTTCATAACCGCTCATAGCCCTAGCCCTTCACTTGCATAACTTCTACGGCACATCGAGTTCTATTTTGAACATAGCGAATTCACACAGTAAAAAAGAGCACCGCAATATGCGATGCTCCACCAATCATTTACTTTTTATCATTTCGGTTGCATGAAACAACTGTCTGACGTACTGATCAGCTTGTTTCCAGTTTGCTACCCGTATGACTCCTTTAGGAATAGGTTCTTGGTTATAGGGGGTATCAAACAAGAAAACTGGAATATCCAATTCTTCGTGAATTCCTACCGCATTATCATGCTTGTCCTCAAAGAATACGTCAACGTTGAATTGCTTGGCCGCTTCAATTTTATGATGCGTACCAATCAACTCTACGTGATCATACGGTATTTGTTGCTCGTGGAACCAGTTAGTTGTCGTTTCTAGTACATTTCGTCCGCGTGCTGAAATATAATACAACTCAAACTGTTTTTGCCAGTTCGTCAATACTTCTTTTGCAAACTCTTGAGCAGGAGAGGTCTGATAAATTAGCTCTTCTGTTTCTTTGTACCATTCTCCGAACTGCGTCGGATCCACGTCAAAGGCTTTCGTCAAATCATACTCTTTAATATCAGCGAGCGTTAGATTAGAGCCAAAGTGCTTATTGATATGCGGAAGTAGGGCAGTGGGTGTCGTAACCGTTCCGTCAATATCTATTCCGAAACGAATATCCCTCATTCAGAAACGCTACCTTGTGCTGCGAGTGCTTCTTCTTGACGTTTTTTCTCGAAATACTCTTCAGCCAATATGTCGATTTCTTTTTTCAATTCTTCGACCATTGTCTCTTCTGGAACTTTTCGTACGGTTTTACCATGCATGAAGAGCAAACCTTCACCACGAGCACCAGCGATACCGATATCTGCTTCGCGTGCTTCACCTGGTCCGTTTACCGCACAGCCAAGAACTGCTACTTTTAATGGAGCTTTAATGTTTGAGATATATTCTTCCACTTCATTGGCAATGGAAATTAAATCGATTTCGATACGGCCGCAAGTTGGACAAGAAATTAATGTTGCCGAGTTGGAAGATAGACCGAATACTTTCAGTAACTCTCTCGCTACTTTGATTTCTTGAACCGGATCCGCACTTAACGATACGCGCATCGTGTTACCGATACCTGATGACAGAAGGGAGCCAAGACCTGCCGCACTCTTGATTGAACCAGCGAATAATGTACCAGATTCTGTAATACCTAAGTGCAATGGATAATCGAATGCTGCCGCAGCAAGCTTGTACGCTTCAATGGCCAAGTTCACGTCGGAAGCTTTAAGTGACACGATAATATCATGGAAATCCAAGTCTTCTAGGATCTTGATATGATGCAAAGCACTTTCAACCATACCTTCTGCAGTAGGGTAGCCGTACTTTTCAAGAATTTTTCTCTCAAGTGAACCTGCGTTGACACCGATACGAATTGGAATGCCTTTCGCTTTTGCTGCATTTACAACAGCTTCGACTTTCTCTTTACGACCGATATTTCCTGGATTGATACGGATTTTATCTGCACCTTGTTCAATTGCAATCAATGCTAATTTATAGTCGAAATGTATATCTACTACTAAAGGAATATTGATTTGCTTTTTGATTTCACCTATAGAATACGCGGCGCGCTCATCTGGACATGCTACACGTACGATTTGGCAGCCTGCTTCTTCTAGACGTTTGATCTCTGCAACTGTCGCTTCGACATCATGTGTCTTAGTTGTCGTCATACTTTGCATAAACAGCTCATTGCTTCCTCCGATAGTTAAGTTACCAACTTTTACGGGACGGGTCTTCGAACGATGAATCATTTCAGTCATTATGTCTCTCTCCTTCAAATGAGTAAATACCATCATCAATAGATGGAATATGAATTATCCTTTTTCGCCTTCTTCGCAAACAGGATCTACTTGTTCACGGATAGGCAATTTAATTTGTTCGCCAGCCAAAAACTGTTGGCGTTCGAGATGAGGGTTCATGGAGTAAAATTGCTCCAACCTCTCAAGAAAGTTTTGAGATGGATCTGGGTATAATGCGAATAACGATTCTATTGTATCACCTTCAACCACTCGAATGACAATTGAATGATTCGGCGTTTCCTCTATACAAGACGATTCATCTTCAAAAAAGGCTGCAAGAGGGATTGTCCCTTCCGTTAAATCCATTCGAACAAAGTGAACAGTGCAAAACACAGCAAGTGCAAGCAGTATAATTCTCATCATACATCCCTCCTGCTCTACACTATGCAGACAACAGGTAAACTATTCATCTCGGTTGTTTTGGATAATAGACCGCGGCCCTCCACACATACAGTAGATGTACTAAAGAAGCGATCCACAAGCTATATGATTGCATGGAAGGAACAAATTCAAAAGCCATTGTCAGCAAGATGGGCAATGTGGCTGCAATCGCTGCTGTTCGCCACATAAAGCGGAATTCGCCACGACGGTGCAATAGTTTCAATAGCAATACTCCTATGATAGCAAAAATACTGATGCGAATAAATAAATACGACGTGATAATGACCAATTGCAGAATAAAAGCGATTGGATAGATCAAAAGGCCGATGGTTTCGCCGATTTCTGCGAGCTCAGGAGAGGATTCGAATAGTGTGTGATCTCCTAAAACAAATTGTACAAACGATACGCCGGTGTAAAGAAAAATAAACACGAATATGTATTGAATGACTTTACCGATTGATAACAAGCGGAATGCCGCCAGTTTTTTCGGTTCATGTAGTGAAGCTTTGAAAATTTGATGGAATTTCACGGAGCCGGCCTCCCTTTCTACATACAGTCTACCATTTATTTAAATCATAAGGCTTTGCAGAAATTTCGACATTCTTATGACATTTCATTACCGCTTTGTTAAGGTGGTGTAAAGATTGCAGTAGAGTACTTTACAATTGACGTATACAACTCTCATAATAGGTTGAAACTTCACGAAGCTTTCGAGGGGTGAAGAAGTAGAAATCATACATAAAACGTTTGATGGAGGTTGACAATTAAATGGAAGTGAACTGGCAAGAAGTGGTGTTCCAATTTCTTGGGGGATTAGGAATTTTCCTATTCGCAATTAAGTACATGGGCGACGGATTGCAGAAAGCTGCGGGGGATAGACTTCGTGCAATTCTAGACCGTTTTACTACCAATCCATTCATGGGTGTTCTTGTCGGTATAATCGTAACGGTGTTGATCCAGTCAAGTTCTGGAACAACGGTTATTACAGTGGGTCTGGTAAGTGCTGGATTCATGACGCTCCGTCAGGCGATCGGCGTTATCATGGGCGCCAATATTGGTACGACCGTGACCGCATTCATTATCGGTCTGGATGTCGGCGCATATGCGTTACCAATTATGGCATTCGGTGCCTTCCTGATCTTCTTCGTCCGTAAAGCTAAAGTCAAGAACCTAGGTGAAGTGATCTTCGGTTTCGGGGGATTGTTCCTAGGACTTGAATTAATGAGCGACGGAATGAAGCCACTACGTTCATTAGAAGCATTTGCTGATTTCACACTAGCAATGAGTGAACATTCACTGCTCGGCGTCGTAGCAGGAACAATTTTCACACTAATCGTACAAAGTTCCAGTGCGACTGTCGGAATTTTGCAAGGTCTTTTCGCTGAAGATTTGGTCACAATGAAAGCCGCTCTACCAATTCTTTTCGGTGACAACATCGGTACGACAATTACTGCAGTACTTGCGGCACTCGGTGCATCTGTTGCTGCGAGACGCGCGGCAGCTGTACACGTATTATTCAACATTGTCGGTACTATCGTTTTCATGCTCCTGCTCATACCATTTACGGCTTACGTCGAATGGATGGCGTCGGTCTTGAATCTCGAAAGTAAGATGCAAATCGCATTTGCGCACGGTTCGTTCAATATCGCGAACACAGTTATACAGTTTCCATTCATCGGTGCTTGGGCTTATCTCGTTACGAAGATGATCCCAGGCGAGGACGTCACGATCGAGTACAAACCGAAACACCTCGACCGTCGCTTTATCGCACAATCATCAGCTGTTGCGATTGGACAAGCCAAGGAAGAAATTATCCGCATGGGTGACTTCAGTGTCCGAGGTCTTCAAGAATCATTTGAGTATTTGAAGACTGGCCAGAAAAAACACGCGGAAACTGCGTATCAGATTGAAGATGCCATCAACAATCTTGATCGCAAAATTACGGACTATTTAGTAGAAGTATCCGTAGTTATCGTTTCACCAGCAGAATCTGGGCGTCACGTTTTATTAATGGATAGTGTACGGGATATCGAGCGAATCGGTGACCATTTCGAAAACATCATCGAGTTAATAGATTTACGCGAAACCAATAAATTGAAGTTGACAGATGATGCGATGGACGATTTGGCAGAAATGTTTACATTGACGATTGAAACAGTTCAAAAAGCGATTGAGTCGCTGGATCAAGATGATACAGATTTAGCGAGAGTCGTTTCTGAAAAAGAAGATTTAATTGATAATATGGAACGTCGTTTCCGCAAAAATCATATTGTTCGTCTAAATGAAGGAAGTTGTAGTGCACAAGCCGGCATGGTGTTCGTCGATATCGTCTCGAACCTCGAGCGAATTGGTGACCACGCAGTAAATATTGCGGAAGCAATCCTAGGCAAGCACGCATAATGAATGAGGAGTGACAGCTATGTTATGGATCGGTTGGACATTGGCAATACTCATGTTTGCGATCGCGTTTGTCGGATTGATCTACCCTGTCATTCCCTCTGTTGTATTTATATTGGCAGGCTTCTTGTTGTACGGCGCGTTCGTTTCATTTGAAGAGTTAACGTGGTTGTTTTGGGTAATTCAAATATTATTCGTTGTGTTATTGTTCGGAGCGGATACAGTCGCCAATTTAGTGGGTGTCAAGCGCTTCGGGGGCAGCAAGGCGGGTATGTGGGGAAGTACAATCGGATTGCTTGTTGGTCCTTTTGTTATTCCGGTCGTTGGTATTTTGGCTGGACCTTTTCTTGGTGCAATCATTGCGGAATTAATTTTCACCCGATCGGGAATTAAACAGGCTTTCCGAACAGGAGTCGGCTCGGTTGTTGGGTTTTTGACATCGGTTGCAGTAAAAGGCGTACTAATGGTCGTTATGATTGTCATTTTTCTATATTTTCTCCGTTAACAGTACATTTTCTTTGAATGCTGACTCATATTTTGATAATGTGAAGTGGTAGGGCAAAACAGAGATAATTTAGAGGAGGAATGGAAAATGGCTTATACATTACCAGAACTACCATACGCATATGATGCGTTGGAGCCACACATCGACAAAGAAACGATGAACATCCATCACACAAAACACCACAACACGTATGTAACAAACGTGAACAACGCACTAGAAGGGCACGAAGAACTTCTTAACATGCCTGTTGACGAATTAGTTGCAAACTTGGACAAAGTTCCAGAGGACAAGCGTACAGCAGTCCGTAATAACGGTGGTGGGCACTCTAACCACTCATTGTTCTGGACAATCCTTTCACCAAACGGTGGCGGCAACCCAACTGGAGAAGTTGCAGAAGCAATCGACAAGAAGTTCGGTAGCTTTGACGCTTTCAAAGAAGAGTTCGCTAAAGCTGCAACAACTCGCTTCGGTTCAGGTTGGGCTTGGCTTGTTGTGAACAACGGTGAAATTGAAGTAACATCAACTCCTAACCAAGACTCACCTTATATGGATGGTAAAACACCATTACTAGGTTTGGACGTTTGGGAGCATGCATACTACTTAAACTACCAAAACCGTCGTCCTGACTACATTTCAGCATTCTGGAACGTAGTAAACTGGGATGAAGTTGAAAAGCGTTACCAAGACAATAAATAATTGAAACCTGGCACACATCTAGTTCGTCTAGATGTGTGCCATTCTTTATTTTCGTGCTATAATTCTACTACATATATAACTTGAGAAAGGAGATTCCTGTTGAAGAGAAACCAGAAGAAGACGGAGCCGCCAAAAACCGGTCAACGTCAACATATTGCTTTTCGAATGAATTTTTTATTTGTAGCGATTTTTGTCCTATTTTCCTTACTTATATTCCGTTTAGGTTATATGCAAATCGTTAAAGGTGAAGATTATACGCGCAGTCTTGAACGGACAGAGGAAATCGCGGTCAATACGAGTACACCACGCGGAAGAATCTTTGACCGCACGGGGAAAGTACTTATAGATAATGATGCGAAAAATGCCATCACCTATACGAAAACATCCTCTACGACGACTAAAGAGATGCTAGCGCTCGCAAGAAAACTTTCTAAGCTGATCGATCAAGATACTAGACGTGTAACAACAGGCGACAAACGAGATTTTTGGATTTTATTGAATCCTGTAAAAGCGGCTGACAAAGTACCTAAGGAAGAGCAAACAGCACTTAGTAAAGATGAAAAGAAATCTCAAAAAGAAATTCAACAAGAGATTAATCAGCTAACACGAGATCGAATCACAGATGAGGAACTAGCTGCGTTATCTGCAGAAGATCTAGAAGTTCTCGCAATTTATCGCGAAATGATGGCAGGGTATGCTTATTCACCTCAGATCATCAAAAGTGACGGTGTGACTGATAAAGAGTTTGCTGTTGTATCTGAAAGGTTGGATCAACTACCCGGTGTCAATACGACCACTGATTGGGATCGCGTGAAGAAATCGGACAGTGCGATTCTCGGATCTACGACTAGCTCAGGAGAAGGAATTCCACGTACCCACTTAGACTATTTCCTAGCAAGAGATTATTCGCGTAATGATCGTGTAGGAAGAAGTTATTTGGAGTCGTATTATGAAGATTTATTGAAAGGTCAAAAGACCATCGTGAAAAATGTCAAAGACCGTACAGGAAAAGTCGTTGAGACGAAGACGGTGAAAGAAGGAATACCAGGAAAAGATCTAGTCTTGACTACGGATACCAACTTACAAAAAGCGCTTGAAGATGTCGTATCCAATAAATTATTGCGCTTGAAGCAAGGTCCGAATACAAGCGCGTTGGAATCGGCGTTTCTTGTCATGTTAGATCCGAATAACGGTGAGATTCTATCACTGGTAGGTAAGAAAGTTGTAAAAGATGAGTCGACAGGACGATGGGCAATACAGGATTACACGTTCGGAACGTTTACTTCAGCGTATGAAATGGGATCCACAGTGAAATTAGCAACGATGCTGACAGGCTATAATGAAGGTGCTGCAAAAATCGGAGAAGTAAAAATTGACCAACCGATCAATATTGGTGGTAGATACAAGCGGTCGCTATTTAATCCGAATAGTCGAGTGGCGCTAAATGATATCTCTGCTATTGGTCGTTCTTCCAACGTCTATATGTTCCGCATTGCGATGGGGCTAGGTAATGCAAACTACCGACCAGGACAGGGGCTGCCAATAGATGTAAAAGCATTTGATACATTCCGTGAGAACTTTGCGGCATTTGGTTTGGGGGTCAAGACCGGTATTGATTTACCTGGAGAATATACGGGGGTAACCGGTACGGAGACCATCCCAGGAAAATTGCTCGACTTTTCGATTGGGCAGTTTGATACGTATACGCCATTGCAAATGGCACAATATGTTGCAACCATTGCTTCTGACGGAAATAGAATAGCACCAAAAATTCTGAAAGAAATCCGTGAGCCTTCTCCAGATGGGGAAGTACTTGGTGAGTTGGTCGAGGAAACACCTATTCAAGTGTTGAATCACCTGAAAAACTCTCAAGTTGAAATTGATCAAGTAAAGAAAGGTATGCATTATGTATACTATGGTGCAAATGGTACTGCTTCAGGATTACTGGCAGGCGCACCTTATACGGGAGCAGGGAAGACCGGAACGGCAGAATCGTTTTACTATACGGGTAATAAATCCAACCCCGTTATTCCGACGATCAACTTGTCCCATGTAGGGTTTGCTCCTGCAGACAAGCCGGAAGTCGCGTATTCCGTAATCGTCCCGTACATTTCGACAAATACGAAACGCTATCCGTCTGCCACCGCAAGTGAACTTGCGAAAGAAGCGCTGGATGTATTCTTTGAACAGAAAAGACAGCGAAACTCGCAAGCAGACGGTGCAACTCCAGATGTGAAAATACAGAAATGACAGTGAGAAATGAATGTAAAAAAGACGAAAACCCAATGGTTTTCGTCTTTTTATTATAAGTGTAAAAATATCTTGGCGATTTCAGGAAAACGCATATCGGAATGCAATTCATATGTACCTGTTTTGATTTTCCGTGTATAGTCATTTTCGATTATATACAGTTCGAATTCTTCAGCGTCTTTTATTAAGCCTTCGTTTTCTAATTCACGTGATAACTTAGCGGGCGTAATGCCGGCTTTAACCGTGAAGCTTTTTGTAACGATTTCATCTGCTTCATTTTCGTCAGGAATTGTTTCCTGTTCAGCTTCCGGTTTACGCATCGATTCTTTTCCTGTTAATGTTTGAGAAATCGCCAATTCTCTTTTTAAAATCGACACCTCTTCTTTAGAGTCGGCCAATTGTTTTTGCAAAGCACCGTCAGTTGTTTGCTGCTGTACGAAATACAAAATGCCACCAGCTAGTAAGCAACCAATTCCAATGCCGCGCAATATTTCCTTGATCATGACAACCGCACTCCTTTAGAATGCAGTACTTCCGTTACTTCCTGTTCGCTAAGTGAAGCGCGCTTTGCAATCTCCGGTATTGTATAGCCTTGTTTGTGAAGTGAAGTAATTTGATTGACGATGATTGCATGAACGGTTTTTTGAGGTGCAGGTGCAATGGTTTCTGGAGCTGGCGACGCAACCATCAATTCTTCTTCAAGTAACCGCACTCTTTTTTTAAGATTACTCGTTTCTTGATGGAGACTAATCGAAACATTTTCCAGCTCATCATTCATCGCGTGTCTTCTATTCCCAACAAAAAAGGAAGCAATGACAGCCAATACACCAATTATGAGTAAAATTAAGGGGATATCCATACTTTTCCCTCCAAAATAACTAGAGTTTCCTTCATAATACCATAAGCGAATGATGAATGATATTTGAAACTTTCTGCTGTACAAAGTGTAAATCTATGGTACAATATATTAGTCGTATAGATCATGCTCATGTTTTACTTATATCTATAGCTATTGAGTGGGAGGGACAGTAATGCGCGTAAACGTAACACTCGCTTGTACAGAATGTGCAGAGCGTAATTATATTACTAAGAAAAACAAGCGTAACAATCCAGAACGTATTGAAATGATGAAATATTGCTCACGTGAAAAAAAGCAAACTTTGCACCGTGAAACAAAATAACTAGTAAAACCAAAACCTGCTTCGGTTTTGGTTTTTTTCTTACGGGAGGTAGTACAGTGGAAAAGCAGAAACTTCGAAAACAGGTTATACAGCAATTACATCAATTAACTCCATCTGATCACGAACGGAAATCAGCTAGTATAGTAGAAAAAGTTCTTGCTTCGGATGAATTTAAGTATGCAGAGACAATCGGGATCACGTTATCAAGATTTCCGGAAGTGGATACGCATCATTTGATAGAAATCGCTTGGCAAGCTGGAAAACGAATTGCGATTCCACGTTGTATTGCTTCAACAAGAGAAATGGATTTTCGTTTGATTGATTCATTTGACCAGACAGAAGTAGTCTATATGGATTTAAAAGAACCGAAAATCGAATTGACGGAATCTGTAAAACCGGAAGAAATAGACTTGCAAATCGTACCCGGAGTTGTTTATTCAGAGACTGGTTACCGCATTGGATTTGGTGGCGGTTACTACGATCGATATTTGATAAATTTTCCATTTGAAACTATATCACTGGCATTTGATTGCCAAATCCGCGATAATATAGATATAGAGGCACATGATATTCCCGTGTCCTATATATATACGGAAGAACATATTATAGATTGTCAGAAAGCACGTGAAAAGAATGAATGAGTTTTATGACGTGATGAAACTACTAAAACGTTTTGGAGTAATCATCTATACAGGCAATAAAATGCAAGACAGCTTAGTGATGGAGTCGGAAGTCAAAGAACTGTATGACCGTCAATTTATTGACCAGCAAACATATATTCAAGCATTGCTTGTTTTGAGAAGGGAACAAACGAGTTGATTTAGTAGCTGGTAGTATTCTAACTACTCATTCCTCATCTCATGTGAAACTATTCACGCAATCAAACGTCAAATATATGATGACTAAAAAAGCACTATCTATACGAAACGAAAGGAAGAGATGGAATGAGAAAATTTTCATGGCCTAAGCATTCCGTACTCATTATCGCAGTAATCGCAACTTGGTTGACTACCTATATCGGGTATTTCACCAGTTTTAATATGAAAATCGATAATGCTATGCAACAATTTATCCTATTAATTAACCCTCTGGCATTTCTAATGTTTATTTACGGGGTAGCTTTATTTATTAAAAAGACTAAAACACGTAACCGATATATTTTAACGGTAAGTTTAATAACTTCATTTATCATGTTCGCCAATGCTGT
>NZ_CP015348.1:1822500-1932500 GCF_002109325.1 Sporosarcina ureae
TTTAGTAGGAGCAGAATCTTGGTCAAAAGATAATCCTAGTTTTGATTCATTCCTGAAAGATGTAGAAGAAGTTTCGGATGAGAATATCGAAAAAGTTATCGAACTAGAGCCAGATCTAATTATCGGACTTTCCACTATCAAGAACATTGATAAATTCAAAGAAATCGCGCCTACTGTTACGTATACATATGGCAAAGTAGACTACTTAACACAGCAAATCGAGATCGGTAAATTATTGAATAAAGAAAAAGAAGCAACAGAATGGGTAGATGCATTTAAAGCACGTGCACAGCAAGCTGGAGAAGATATTAAAGCGAAGATCGGAGAAGATACGACGGTTTCCGTTATCGAAGAGTTCGACAAACAAATTTACGTCTTCGGCGATAACTGGGGTAGAGGGACAGAAATTCTCTATCAGGAAATGAAATTGGCTATGCCTGAAAAAGTAAAAGAAATGACGGAGAAAGACGGATATTATGCGCTATCTGCAGAAGTTTTGCCTGAATTTGCTGGAGATTATATTATCTTGAGTAAAAGTGATACAGGAGATAATTCATTCTTGGAAACAGAAACATACAAGAGTATTCCCGCTGTCAAAAACAATCAAGTCTATCAGGTAAACACAGCAGAATTCTCATTCAACGACGCCTATACACTTGATAATCAGCTTGATTTCTTTATCGAAAGCTTTTTAGGAACTAAGTAATTAAACAAGATGGGGCTCTTCTTCATTGAAGAACCCCTTTTTTTATGACAAGAAAGGAGCGGATGAATAGGATGGAAAAACCGGTTAGAAAAGCTATTCCGTTTAGTCTCAAACTTTTTGCCAGTGCAATACTATTACTAATCAGTTTCTTATTTGCCATGAAGCTTGGTGCCGCTCACACTTCATGGCAAGACGTCTTGCTTTCATTCACAACAAGTCAAGAGAGTAACATTCTGATACTGAAAGAAATTCGTTTCCCACGTGAAGTAGCTGCCGTGTTTGTAGGTGCTGCTTTGGCCGTTTCCGGAGCTATCATGCAAGGCATGACACGAAACCCATTGGCTGATCCTGGATTGCTCGGACTAACGGCTGGAGCGAATGCAGCACTTGCGATTGCACTTGCATTCATTCCAACGATTAATTACTTCGGCATCATGACGGCTTGCTTCATAGGGGCGGCTGTCGGTGCGCTGATCGTTTTCGGCATTGCATCCGCAAAGCGTGGTGGCTTTGCACCCATCCGACTTGTATTAGCCGGAGCAGCGGTATCTACGTTTCTATTTGCCATTGCACAAGGTGTTGGCTTGTATTTTAAAATTTCAAAGGACGTGGCAATGTGGACGGCTGGTGGATTGATCGGCACGTCATGGGGACAACTGCAGACGATTGCACCTGTTATTATGATTGGAATTTTCGTTGCATTATTATTATCACGTCAATTGACGTTATTAAGCCTTAATGAAGAAGTAGCGATTGGGCTTGGACAAAACACGTTCAAAGTAAAAGTTATGTTGTTTATCATTATTATTTTATTGGCTGGGGCTGCTGTGGCTTTGGCCGGCAACTTGGCATTTGTTGGTTTGATGATTCCTCATATCGTGCGTGCCATTGTAGGAACGGATTATCGGTTCATCCTCCCTGTTTCAGCAATTATCGGTGCTGCATTCATGTTGCTTGCCGATACAGTCGGTCGCATGTTGCAAGCGCCGTTTGAAACGCCTGTCGCTGCATTAATCGCGGTGATCGGCTTACCGTTCTTCCTATTGATCGTACGCAAGGGAGGTCGTGCTTTCTCATGATTCTTCCACATATTAAAAGAAAGCAGCGAATTTTAGTTGTCTTGTTTATTGCGTTGATTATCTCTTTAAGTATTCTTGCTATTGGTTTAGGCTATGCATCTATTGAATGGAGTCGGTTACTTCCTACCCTCCTTGGCCAAGGCACGTTTAAAGAAGAGTTTGTTCTGTTTTCCATTCGCCTTCCGAGGATTATTATCACGTTACTCGCGGGTGCGGCTCTCGCTTTGTCAGGCGCTATTTTACAAGGCATTACACGGAATGACCTCGCGGATCCAGGTATTATCGGTATTAACTCTGGAGCTGGGGTCGCGATTGCGGTATTTTTCTTGTTTGTACCAATCGAAGCCGGTGCATTTGCTTATTTGCTACCGTTAGTAGGATTTGCTGGAGCAATTATCACGTCTATTCTCATTTACCTTTTCGCGTATAGCCGAAAAATCGGTTTACAACCTATGCGGCTTGTACTGGTCGGGATCGGCTTCTCGATGGCACTTTCAGGCGTGATGGTCGTGTTAACTTCTTCTGCAGATCAAGAGAAAGTGGATTTCATATCGAGATGGATAGCGGGAAACATTTGGGGAACTGATTGGCCTTATATATGGGCACTTGCTCCTTGGTTACTACTCTTGATTCCTTTCGCTTTATTTAAAGCACATCGACTCGATATGTTGGGATTGAATGAAGCGGTCGCTACAGGAATTGGCGTATCCATCGAACGCGAGCGTATAGTTTTATTGCTGACAGCAGTAGCTCTTGCAGCCTCTGCTGTATCCGTAACAGGCGGCATAGCGTTTATCGGCCTGATGGCACCTCATATTGCTAAATCACTAGTCGGACCGCGCCATCGTATAAATTTACCTATCGCAATTCTACTTGGTAGTTTTCTGCTATTGCTTGCTGATACGATCGGACGAAACATTCTGGATCCTAGCGGTATTCCCGCTGGTATTATCGTATCGTTGATCGGCGCACCGTATTTTTGCTATTTATTGCTGAAGAAATGAAAAACGCCAGAATTCCCTTTATGGGAGTTCTGGCGTTTTCATTATATCCCTCGATCCTTTTTAACATAACGAATCAGTTCTTTTTCTCGTTCTGTATTCATCTCTTCCGTAAATTCGGCACTCCACTCGTAATATCCCTTGCCCGTTTTACTACCAAGATCACCTGCATCCAATAATTCTTGCATACTAGACGCAGATTGTTTTGTGTTCGACAAATCCTTGTATAAATAATTCGATATATCCGTGTACACATCTAAGCCACCCATATCTGCAGATAGAAATGGTCCGGTGATAGGTAATCTTCTACCGATACTGTAAAGCACCGCTGCATCGATATCTTCTTTTGTCGCGATGCCTTCTTCTAAAATATGCTGTGCTTCACGTAACAAAGCGAACTGCAAACGATTCCCAACAAAACCGGGTGCTTCCTTTTTAACCTCAATGGGCTTTTTATTCATCTCGATCATTAACATCATTGAACGTTCGACTGTCTCATCATTTGTTTTCGACCCGCGAACTACTTCAACTAATGGGATTAAATGTGCGGGGTGCCAAAAATGCGTGATCACCGTACGTTCAGGATGTTTGGTTTTAGAAGCGATATCAGTGGGACTGATTGCTGATGTATTACTTGCCAAAATAACTGTCGGATCGCAAAGCTCGTCCAATTGTTTAAAAATCTGCTGCTTCAACTCCAAACGTTCAGGTACTGCTTCGATAATGAACGTCGCATCTTTTATCGCTTCTTCCATTGTTGTGACTGTAGTTACCCTGTCTCTTACTAACTGCACTTCTTCAATTGCCAATAAGTCATTATCTGTTAGTACCTGCAACTTACTATCGATACTTGCAAGAGCATGCTCTAGTTCTTTAACAGCTATACCGTACATTGTCACATCGTATCCAGCCCATGCAGCACTTAGAGCAATGGAATGACCCATCGTTCCGGAGCCTATAATCGTTATTCTTTCCATAGTCTACCCCCTACTCATTACTTGAATGCAAAGGACGATACCTGCACTAAAAGGTATCGTCCACTTATATTATCTAGTCTTAAAATCAGATGAAATCGTAAAGGATGCTTCTGTCTTTTCTTTGACCTCGTCTATAGTAACACCAGCAAACGTTTCAACCAGAACCATACCATCATCCGTGAAATCAAATACAGCCAAGTCAGTGATAAGTCGATCTACAACGCCTAGACCTGTTAACGGTAACGAGCACGTAGACTTAACCTTTGATTCACCGTGTTTATTGACATGATCCATGATGACCACCACACGTTTAGCGCCGACAACTAAATCCATCGCGCCGCCCATTCCTTTCACAACTTTCCCGGGAATCATCCAGTTGGCCAAGTCTCCTTGTTCAGAAACTTCCATTCCACCAAGAATCGCCAAGTCGATATGTCCACCCCGGATCATCGCGAACGATTCCGCGCTATCAAAGAAGGATGAACCGGGAACTGTCGTAATAGTTTCTTTTCCCGCATTGATTAAATCTGCATCTTCTTGCCCTTCTACCGGATAAGGTCCGATACCAAGCAATCCATTCTCAGACTGTAATAACACCGTCATGCCATCAGGTATTTCATTCGCTACTAGCGTGGGCATCCCGATTCCAAGGTTCACGTTCATACCATCTCGAATTTCCTCTACCGCACGTTTTACGATCGTATTTCGTGTTTCCGTCATGTTCATCTCTCCTTTTTACGCTTTTCTCACTGTTAGGCGTTCAATGCGCTTTTCATAATCTGTCCCAAGAAGTACACGCTGAACATAAATACCCGGCGTATCAATTTCTTCCGGAGTAAGTTCGCCAGCTTCAACGATTTCCTCTACTTCTGCAATCGTAATTTTACCTGCAGTTGCAGCCAGTGGATTAAAATTCATAGCCGTCTTGCGGTACACTAGATTTCCAAGTGTGTCAGCCTTCCACGCCTTAACAAGCGCAAAATCTCCAACGATACCTTCTTCAAGCAGATAGGTCTTACCGTTAAATTCTTTCGTTTCCTTGCCTTCCGCAATCGGTGTACCTACTCCCGTTGCCGTATAAAATCCTGGAATCCCCGCACCGCCTGCTCTGATTCTTTCTGCAAGCGTACCTTGAGGACTAAGTTCTACTTCTAGCTCTCCATTTAGGAACTGTTTTTCAAACATCTTATTTTCTCCAACATAAGAAGCAATCATTTTTTTAATCTGTTTATTTACTAGCAACTTACCAAGACCTGCATCATCTACTCCACAATTATTGCTGGCTACTGTTAAATTCTTTACACCACTATCGCGTAATGCTTCGATCGACTTTTCGGGAATACCACATAAGCCGAAGCCTCCGACAATCAGCGTAGCACCATCTTGAATATCTGAAACCGCTTCCATAAATGAATTCATCACTTTACTCATACTGTAACCTCCTTCAGACTCTTAGTAATAGTGTACAGAGTTCTGACTTATATGTAAAATGAATATATTGAATGAATTTTATTCTCGATTGGAATAAAGAAAGGTCGGATGATCATGGAACTTAAAGACTTTCATGCTTTTATAGAAGTGGCTAACCACCTAAGTTTTACAAAAGCAGCTGAGCACTCATATATATCCCAGCCTTCTTTAAGTAAGTCGGTGAAAAAGATTGAAGAAAAATTGAATGTCATACTGTTTAACCGCTCTACTCGTGGTCTTCGACTGACGGATGCGGGGAATATTGTATATGAACAAGGCCAGCAAATTGTTCAATTGATCGGCGAACTTCCTGTCATGCTTGAAGGACTGGCAGAAGGTGTTTCAGGGGAAATCAAGATTGGTATGCCACCTTTGATTGGTACATTATTTTTCCCGCAGATTGCAAAAAACCTTTCAGAGAATTATCCTCATATTAAAATCGAGCTACATGAGCACGGGGCTCGTATTGTCGAAGAACTTGTAGAAAAAGGACAGATTGATGCGGGGATCATCGTGCTTCCTACAAATACAGATCTCTTCAATGTACAGCCTTTTATATCTGATAAGTTTTTTCTTTTTGTACATAAAGACCATCCGTTTGCACAGCTTGATTCTATCGCACTATCCGATTTACAAGAAGAGTCCCTTATACTATTCTCCAAAAGCTTTGCATTGCATCGTAATATCATCAGTGCATGCAAAGATGCAGGTTTCAATCCGAACGTATCTTACGAAAGTTCGCAATGGGATTTAATTATTGAATTAGTTGCAGCAAAACTTGGTATTACACTCCTTCCTCAATCGATTTCAACAAAAGTCACGAATGAAAGTATCGTCATGATCCCTCTACAGAAGCCGGATTTATTATGGAAGCTTGGCATTGTGACTAAAAAGAATAGTTATCATTCATTCGCATTGAAGAAGTTTATGCAGATGTTTTAATCTGCTAAACGTATCTCTCCCTTATCTGATGATTCGTAAATGAACGCTGAAAACTCCAGCCAAATAATCGGCTGGAGTTTTTGTTTCACGTGGAACAAATTGGTTTGCTTAGAACATCTTCGTAGTCCAAGTTTCCCCATTCCATATAGTAGATACGATACCTTCATAAAAGTCCGGCTCATGTGAAATCAGCAGGATACTTCCTTTGTATTCTTTCAATGCACGTTTTAGTTCTTCTTTTGCATCGTAATCCAAGTGATTAGTCGGCTCATCCAAAACTAATAAATTCGTTTCACTATTTACTAGTTTACAAAGACGCACCTTCGCACGTTCTCCCCCACTCAATACTTTCACTTTACTTTCAATATGCTTTGTCGTTAATCCAACACGCGCTAAAGCCGAACGCACTTCATATTGAGCAAGATGTGGGAACTCACTCCAAATCTCTTCTAGACACGTGTTATCCGTATCGGCTTTCATTTCTTGTTCGAAGTATCCGATCGAGAGATGCTCGCCCTGCTCTACTTTACCTGATAGAGCTTTTATTTCCCCGAGAATACTTTTTAGCAATGTGGTCTTACCGATACCATTAGCCCCTGCCAATGCAATCTTCTGTCCACGTTCCATGCTAAGATTCAACGGTTTGGATAAAGGATCATCATATCCAATAACCAAATCTTTCGTTTCAAACAAGTATTTTCCGGGTGTTCTTGCCGTTTTAAAATCAAAATGAGGTTTCGGCTTTTCTGAATCTAACTCAATGATATCCATCTTATCTAGCTTCTTCTGTCTTGACGTTGCCATCCGGCTAGTTGCAGCATTGGCTTTATTACGCGCTACAAAATCTTTCAGATGAGAGATTTCCTTCTGTTGCTTCTTATAAGCCGCTTCGACTTGTTGCTGTCTCATTTCATGCACACGCAAAAACTCGTCGTAATCTCCTGGATAACGCGTGACTTGTTGATTTTCCATATGATAGATCAAGTTGATGACACTATTCAAGAACGGAATATCGTGAGAAATCAAAATGAATGCACCAGGATACTCTTGTAAGTACGTACGCAACCATTCAATATGCTCTACGTCCAAATAGTTCGTTGGCTCATCGAGCAATAGGATATCAGGTTTTTCAAGTAACAATTTTGCTAGTAATACTTTTGTACGCTGCCCCCCGCTCAAAGCGTTTACGTCAGTATCCAATCCAAACTCGTTCAATCCAAGTCCATTTGCCACTTCTTCCACCTTGGCGTCAATCATATAAAAACCACTTTGCTCCAATGAGTCTTGAATTTGTCCAGTCTCTTCAAGCAAACCTTCCAGTTCATCTGGCTCTACTTCACCCATCTTCGCAAAAAGACTGTTCATTTCCGTCTCCATATCATATAAATACTGAAACGCCGTACGCAACACATCACGTATAGACATTCCTTGCTTCAGGACGGCATGCTGATCCAAATACCCGACACGCACACGCTTCGACCACGTCACCGTTCCTGCATCCGGCTCCAACTTATGCGTAATAATATTCATGAATGTAGATTTTCCTTCTCCATTTGCACCAACTAATCCTATATGTTCACCCGATAATAAACGAAATGAAACATCGTCAAAAATGGCACGATCACCAAAACCGTGACTAATATTTTTTACTGTTAATAAACTCATACTGTACACCTATTCCTTTTCAATTGTTTCAACAAAATCTGTATATGCTATTTTAACATTCTCAACGTGCAATTGCTTAAGAAATGAAAAAACAGGATATGGTTTCCTATAATTGAACCCATTGTTACTAATAGAATATCTAGTACATTAACTGATTGTGTTGTCTTCTATAGTCCTTCTCAACAAACTATAAGTGAAGCGACACTGTTCTTCCTCAAAACACAAAGACCATTATTGCATCAGTAGATGAACCTCTTTCTAATGTAAGAAAGTGACACAAGTGTAGCGAAGTGGAAGGCGGCGACTCGGGGAGGATCAGCTCGACAGGTGAGACAACTAAAGGGAGCAACGCGACCTAGTTGGCTCACCGCGAGCCCTCCCAAACGCGTCCGCCTGAAACGCAGCGAAACGATGCCTTACCACATCCCCCAAAGTACAATCTAAACAAAAAAGGAACATGCAGTCAAACCCGCATGTCCCTCACTTTTATTTCATTTTATATAACTCTTCATTCATTGACTTGAATAACGCATACATCATCAATAAAATAACGAACGAGAACGGCAAGGCCGCTATAATAATTGTATTCTGCAAAGCAAGAAGTCCACCTGCAGAAAGCAAAATCAATGCGATTGTCGAAACAATAATGCCCCAGATTACCTTCACAGAGTTTGGTGGTGTCAACGAACCATACGTCGACTGCATACCTAACACGTAAGTTGCTGAGTCAGCCGATGTGATAAAGAACGACGTGACTAAAAGAATTGCAAACAGTGATAATACTAATGATAATGGCATTGCATTAAACATTTCGAATGCGACAACTTCAATATCCAATGACGCCAAATCTGCTATTCCATTGTTCTGCATTTCAATTGCTGTTGTACCGAATGTAGAGAACCATAGGAAACCGAAGAATGAAGGAACAAGCAAAACGCCTGCCATAAATTCACGAATCGTACGTCCTTTAGAAACACGTGCAATGAACATACTGACAAATGGTGACCAAGAAATCCACCAAGCCCAGTAGAAGATTGTCCATCCATCTAACCATCCACGATTTTCTCCGTTAAGTGGAGCCGTACCCATACTCATATCGATGAGATGTGTAAAATAGCCACCTACAGTATCAGTGAACATATTCAGGATGAGTAAAGTAGGTCCAAGAATTAGGATTAATCCCAAAAGTGCTACCGCCAAAATTAAGTTGATATTGGACAAATAGCGAATCCCTCTACTTAGTCCCGACCAAGCTGATCCGATAAATAGAACAGTTACGACGGTTACGATAATAATTTGTGACTGGATACCTATCGTGAAACCAAATAAGTAGTCCAAACCTGCGTTAATTTGAACGGCACCCAATCCGAGTGATGTTGCTACACCGAATGCTGTTGCAAATACTGCAAGTACATCAATGACAGTCCCTAAAGGACCTTTTACTTTTTCTCCAAAGATCGGCTTCAATGTTGCCGAAATTAGGCCTGGTTCACCTTTTCTAAACTGGAAGTATGCCAAAGCCAAAGCGACCATTCCATAGAGAGCCCAGATGTGTAGACCATAGTGTAAAAATGTTTTCCGCATAGACTCTTTAAAAGCAGCTGGTGTTAGTGCGTCCTCAGTTGCAGGTACTGCATAGTGGGATAAAGGTTCTGCGGCACCATAAAACACTAGTCCGATTCCCATCCCAGCCGAGAACAACATCGCGATCCATGTTATTGTAGAGAATTGCGGACGATCTGTATCTTTTCCCAACCGGATTTTACCGTATGGGCTGAATATCATAAATATACTAAGTAACAATAGAGCTGTCATGATCAACATGTAGTACCAACCAAAAGTAGATGCTACAAAAGCTTTACCAGCTGACGTAATTTCCTCAAAATGGACTGGATTTATTACTCCATAGCCAACCGCTATTACGATTAACACAATAGTAATGTAAAATACTTTTGAAATTTTCTTCATAGTTCCCCCTTAATAGATGAATTGCACAAGCAGGTTTACACTATACTGTAAAAACAGATGAAAATCAAACACATATGCACTATTTATTTGATGAAATTAGTATACAGTATAAGCAAAACCTTACAGTATCACGTTTTTTATACACTTATGCAATTCCAACTTTTTTATACACACTTTTAAAAAGGCTTTACTTAGGAAAACTAAAAGATGGTTTCGTGTGCACTAACGGAACCCATGGTGCATCTTCGTGGAATATTTCTTATGCTTTCTTACACAACTCTATTTTTCATTTTCATTGAATGTAACTTGTCTATGAATGTGCGTCTAGGTAAAGTTAACCTACTAACATACTCATTGCGATTACTAAGCGTTTCATAACCCTTCCTCCTTTAGTTGATAAGCTCAGTATTACTTTACTATTCTCGAGTAAGTGTTTTGAAAAGTCAATTTATTTATAACGATTTCCTATTATTTTTTGTGATTTTCTAGTCGGTATGTTTTACTTTTAAGATAAACAACTTCATGGAAGAGAGGCAAATCAAATGACTAACCCAATAACCTACATTGAACAGCATAAGAATCAACTCCTACAAACCTATAAAGAACTACACGCCCTCGCCGAACCCAGCTGGCAAGAACAGCAGACATCCCGATATTTACAAGATAAGCTTTCGTCTGCAGGATTGACTATTACTACGTATACAGGGCATCACGGATTTATTGCGGAGATCGCTGGTAAAAAGGAAGGCGTTATCGCGTTGCGCGCTGATATGGATGCATTAGTGCAGGAAGTCCATGGTGAAGTGATAGCTAACCATTCTTGCGGACACGACGCACATAGTACGATGACTCTATATACGGCACTCGCTTTAAAAGAAATTGAAGAGAATTTACATCATACGATCCGCTTCATTTTCCAGCCAGCAGAAGAGTTAGCAGAAGGCGCGTTGCAAATGATGAAAGAAGGCGTGCTCGATGATGTATTGTTCCTAGGCGGCTTGCACGTGCGTCCTCACACGGAAGTTCCTTTCGGTAAATCAGCACCCGTAATCTTGCATGGCTCATCAGCGACCATTGTAGGAACGATTACGGGCACACCAGCGCATGCGGCGAGACCTGAAGAAGGCAATAATCCGATTGAAGCAGCGAGTTCTCTCATCCAGTCACTGCGTCAAATTAGATTACTTGGGAATAAAAAGTTTTCTATCAAAATGACAGAGTTGCACGGCGGCGAGACGAGCAACTCTATACCAGCCAGTGCGCGATTTACGCTCGATGTTCGTGCCGAAACGAATGACACAATGGATTCTTTACTGGCAAAAGCTCGCCACATCATCCAACACACTGCCGCGTTGACAGAGACGGAGATTATGTACGAAGAAGAGGGCTATTCCCCTGCCGCTACAGAAAATGCAACGGCTGTACGACTAGCCCAGCAAGCAATTGGTTCTGTACTGGGAGAAGAAAATGTAGAGGGTCCTTGTATTTCTCAAGGCGCAGAAGATTTTCACTTCTACACATGGAAAACACCTGATATTCCCGCCACGATGATTGGACTTGGTTGTGATTTGAAACCAGGCTTGCATCATCCGCAGATGTCGTTCAATACCGATGCCTTAATTTATGGCGCACAAATATTAACCGAACTATTGCTGAATGCGGATCGAGAATTATGAAAACTGTCATCTATCAAGGACATGACAATTTACTACTTGGCATGACGATGAAAGACTGTAGTGAACCCGAGTCTAACAACACTGCCTTGCACGCATGTATTTCCAAGGAAGACGTACTGCATAATCGTCAACAATTGGCTCGTGATTTGCAGTGTGGAGTGAAAGACTTCGTATTTGCCAATCAAACACATAGCGCAAACTTTCATAAAGTGACAACTCAAGATCGAGGGAAAGGTGCGTTGCGGCAAGACACGGCAATAGCTGACACCGATGCACTGTATACCTTTGAACCCAATATTGTACTTTGTAGCTTAACGGCAGATTGCGTGCCTGTCTTATTTTACAGTGACGATAGCACATTGATTGGAGCCATTCATTCAGGATGGCAAGGCACTGTGAAAGAAATTACTTTGAAGTTATTCCGCCACTTACAGCATTATGAAAACTGTGATATGAGTCATATTCATGTCCAAATTGGTGCAGCACTTAGTCAGGAGAAATTTGAAGTGGATGAGGATGTCTACAAAAAGTTCCACGAGCTTCGCTATGCCGACGAGTGGATTTCTTATAATCAGGATACAAAAAAATATCACATCGATAATCAACTGATCGTGAAAAAACAATGTGAGCTAGCAGGAATACCCGATGCTCACATTACGATCGATCGTACTTGTACGTATCTGAGTCCACACGGCTTCTCTTATCGCCAAGACAAGCAGGCAGGCCGTCATGTCAGTTTTATTAAACGAATAACCTAAAAGTGCAGTGAGGAGACTATCCCCACTGCATTTTTATTTCAACTCTAATTTAATATCACCTTCAAGATAATTCGGGTAAGCAAATAATTCTAGCTTCAATGGATTTACATAATCGGTCCGATCAAAGTTCAAATCCCAATGCGTTGCTTCTCCATCACTATATTTACCTGTTGAAGGGCTTTCCACCTCTTTCCCGTTTGCATCAACCGCAGATCCAATAAAGAAAAACGGAAATTCCTCATCACCCGTATGATTCATGATGAATTCAGCATGATGTTTGGTGGATTCTAACAACTGAATCTTTTGATCTTCTGGCTGATTGATCCATTCACCCGTTTCCGTGTTCACTTCCGCAAAGGCATCCTCTGCTCGTATTGCCTGCACTTTATTGATGCGCAAATACAGTTTTTCGGGTTTTGAGAAATAATTGCTTTGCAGGAAATACGTAGACTTCCCATCCTCCCCACCGAACGCTGTCGTACCGTTTCGAATAGATCCCCACACCTCGCCTTTTTCATCTTCCAATCGCATATCCTCGAATTGTAAAATTTTCATTGTATTATCTGGATCAATAGAAACTTTTACACCTACTCGTAATGGGGATATCGTAATGTCTTCAATCCAAAACTTCTGTCCTTTGATTTCTACTTCTTTATCTATTGAATAGACCTCACTTGGCTTAACTTGTTCAGGCACAGTAAACCGTACAGTAAACACCGTTACTTCGCCTTTCAATTTGATGGCTACTTCCAAATCAAATGACTGATTGTGCGAAGTATATTGTTCACCAAACTGATAATCTATACGATCTTTGTACGTATAATTCTCTCCTTCATCTATCATATTCCCATAAGAAAAGCTGCCTTCGGGAATTCCTTCCGCTTGTAAATTGATATAGTCGACTCGTAAGCCTTTCAATGAATGATCGGATGCAATTGTATAGAAAATATTAATTCCCGACTCATCTAAAATGACGCCATCTACCGTCAGTGTTTTGTCGTCAATCGTTTGAGTCGCTCCGATTTCTTGATAATAGTCGTTTTGAATCGCCGCATCGAGCCCTTTATCCATCGCAATCAATTCCACGAACTTTTCCAGACCTGGAATGGAAGCTACTGCATTGGCGAAGACAGGAGATACGCGAATAGACGTAATGAATGTCAGAAGCAACAATGCTACAACCGCTACACTTCCGAAGAATCTCTTTCGTCTCCTTCTACTCTCTCGCTTTTCTCGCCGCGCCCTTTCCATGCCTTGACGGATCGCTTGATCAGCTTCAGATAAAGGTAGTTGCTGTTGATCCAAACGGTCTTTCAGTCGCTTCAACTGCTCTTCTTCTGTCTCATACATGATCACTACCCCCTTTATCTTCAAAGTATGACCTCAGCGTATGCATCGTCTTATGAAGCCTGGACTTCACTGTGCCCTCTGGAATATTTTCCGATTGTGCAATATCTTTAATTTTCACTTCCTGAAAATATTTTAAATAAATTAATCGTTGCTCTTCATTAGATAACGTAGCTAACGCTTCCCTCATTTCAAGATACGAAATATCCTCTGCGGATACAGTCTCCAATCCACTGGCGTCTACAGTGAATCGTTTACGTAGTTTTAACTGATCTTGGCAGTAATTCATCATAATCCGAATGAGCCACGTCTTGAGATAATTCGAATCTTTCACTGTCGCAATTTTTTTATATGCGCGATACGTTACTTCCTGTAGTGCTTCGATCGCGTCATTTTCATTTCGCAGAAAAGCCAAGGCTGTCCGCAGAAGCGGTTCCTTATATAGTTGCATCACAGCCAGAAACGCGTCATCATCGCCGGCTATTGCTTTTATATGCAACTCTTTTTCATTAACCTTCATTGGACTATCACCTCTTCTTCTAGCTTCTTATACATTAGACTCTACAACAGCTAAAAAGTTCACGGCACTTTTTATTTATTTTTCTGCATAAAAAAGATGCCTATTCTTACTAGGCACCTCACTTTATTTATTCTGTTCCTTCTACTAATTCAGTATAGACAACGAGTCGATCATCATGTGTTTTCGCTTTACGATCCCACGATCCTGTACACGTGATTAAATTCAATCCACTGCCATACGTGAAGCCAAATATCTCATCAACTGGTGCATCAGTACGTGGATATGCGACCTTCTTTACTACTGCGAAACGTAACATTTCCCCATCTTCGCCATGTATCAAGACTTCATCGCCAATTTTCATCTTATCCAATTCATAAAATATGGCTGGGCCCGTCTTTGAATCTACATGTCCCGCAATAACTGCACTCCCCCTACCGCCAGGCTTTGTACCCGGTGAAAACCAGCCTGCCTGATCAGGGTCTTGTGGGACTCCCATCTGACTATTATCCAAACGCCCGACTTCTTCGATTGGAGCCTTCACGTCGAGTGAAGGAATTTCAATTACTTTCGGCTCGATCCCAACCCGTTTATCTTCTAATGAAAATTCCTCCGCTGTACGTAAGGGAACAATCGGCATATCTTCCACCTCAGCTACTTCTATAGAGGAAGAAGCCTTCACAACTTTCTCTTGTGGCTTGGCCTCGGGCTGTGTACAACCAGCCAACAGCATTGCACCAATGAGTACTTGTATATATAGTTTCATCATCTACACGGCTCCTTCCTAAAAAAGTAGTGTATTCTTTTATTGCTGTGCTGCTGTTTTTCTACGAATCAAGACTAGAGATGTGCCTGCGATGAAGATCATGCTTAATGTGACCCATAGCACCGTATAATCCGTTTCTTGACTCATTCCGCCCATTCCTGTTTTCGGCATGTCAGCAGGCATTGCAGAAGCAAACTGATCTGGGAACTGGTCAACAATCGCACCAGATAATGCGGTTCCTACACCAAACATATGACTGTATGCTTCGTGAATATTGTCATATGTTGCTTCGTAGTCCTCATCCACATAGCTATCGAATGCCATTAGTAATTGATCGACGTGCATCTTCAAACCTTCTTCGAGATCTGCGGCTTTCAATCGACCTTCCGTTGCCGTATCCAAAAATGCAGCTTGTGTTACACGGTAGGCATCCAAATCTGCCATGGCCTTGTCTTGTCCTGCTTTATCTTCTTTCGCTGTTGCTTGTACATAATCCACAAAGTAGCCAATATGACTGCTCCAGATTTCATTGAACTGTTTTGCCCCTTCAGCACCGTATACCGATTCCACAGATTTCGTTAGATCTTCTGTATTGGTGTTTAAAATAGCTGCAGCTGCGTCAAAGTCTTTCGCACCGTCAATTCCCTTTTGCATAGCAAGTATCGCCAACGCTGCATGTGTTGAAAATTCATTGTTTAGTGATTCGCGTAAATCTGCAGCTTTCGTGTCTACGGATAGATTGTCGAATTTCTCAGGGAATTGGTCAGTGATCGCCCATGATAGACCTTTTCCCGTTCCGAACATGTGATGCATAGACTCTTTTAGACTTTCATATGCCTTATCGTAATCTGCTGCTCCATAGTTATCGAATGCCCAGATCAACTGATCGACGTGCATTTTCAAGCCTTCTTCTAGATCTGACGCCTTTAGACGATTTTCCGTAGCGACAGCCAAGAAGTCTGCCTGAGTGACACGGTATCCGTCTAGATCTTTAAGCGCTTTCTTTCTGCCTTCTTCATCTTTCTCAGCTGTTGCCGTAACATAGTTGACGAAATAGCCTATATGGCTGCTCCAGATTTCTTTGAATTGCTCACCTGCTTTGTCGCCGTAAACGGAACCTACTGCTTTCGACAATTTATCCGTATTTTCTCCAAGTTGTCCCGCGGCTGCTTCAAAGTCGGCGGCACCATCCAAACCTTTTTGCATAGTAATAACCGCCAAGTAGGCATGCTCTGAAAGAATGTTGTCGAGTGTTGCTCGTAAATCTACTGCTTTATTCGATACGGCTTCAGATGCTTTTCCTCCGTGTTCGTGTTCTGCTGCGTTTGTCAGAATCGCTCCTGTTGGAAATAGTAGTGACACACTCAATGGAATAGCTGCCCAAGTTTTTTTGAATTTCATAATCAATCGCTCCCTTATTCGTTTTTGTTATACAGCTAACGCAACGAATATCAAAACGGATCACTTTTTCTTAAAAGTTTTTAAAAAAACTATAAATACAACGTTGAATACAACATGAAAAAGCCTGAACCCATCACTTTGCATGAAGGTTCAGGCTGTACTTCTACTATATTCCACCGGCCAAAATAATCTGGCCTTCTGGCGCTGAGAGGTTCGGTTCTTTCTCTACCGTGATCGCAACAGTATCCCATGTTCCCGAAAGATCTGTGAGCGGATGGCTAACAGTTCCTGTACCGGTTTCATTCGGCTGAACAATTCCCGCAGGATACGGCTGATCACCTTCTATCACCCAGACTTGATATAGTTCATCTTTAGAGAGTGTTGGTAAATCTGTGGCATCGAGTAGCAATATATTTTGATTGCCATCTGCTATTAACATTGCGACTGCGGATGCACTCGTACCTTCTTGTGGTGCCAGTATACTTTGACCAATCAACTGGATTTCACTCTGCGCTATTTCAGGTTGCTTTTGTGTTTCTGAAAATAAGAAAGCATTCGCAACGAGTGAAGCAAATAACCCCGCAGCCAGTAAGGATGTCACGGGACCCATACGCCGACGACTTTTTTCTTTAGTCGGCATCGATACCACTTTAGCTTGTTCTGGGATGTCAGGAAGTGAAGCAAATATACGCGCTTTTAAATCTGTCGGTACTTCTATCGCTTCTGACTCATAGGGTAGATCTTCTGTTAACATCTCCCACTCTATTAACTCTTCTTGACAGGATGGGCACTCAATCAAATGATTTTCAAATTGTCTCATCTCGTCTTCAGTCAGGGTACGATTGAAATAGTCAATCAGCATATGACATGATTCATTCATTTGACACCCCTCCTTCCTGACCAATAATTCCTTTTAAATGCTTTAATGCTAGCCGAATCCTACCTTTTACCGTTCCAAGTGGAAGCTTACAGTGTTCGGCAATTTTACTTTGGCTGAAGCCCTTAAAGTAAAACAAGTCAATAATTTCTCGTTGCTCTGCGCGTAGCTCCGCAATTGCTGTACGAATCACTTCACGCCGTTCATTCCATTCAGCAGTAACTTCTGTGGATACGGTCTCTTCAGTCAATGAATCTTTGTCCAACATCGGTTCATACGCATGGCGTTTAGATTTACGAAGCTCATCTATCGATTTATTTCGTGTCACGGTCAGTAGCCAAGAAGAAAATTTTCCTTTGTCTTCAGTATAGTGGTTCGTTCCATTCCACAACTTTAAAAAGACATCTTGCGTTACTTCCTCCGCCATAGTGCGGTTATTGGTCATTCGATAAGCAAATGAAAAAACCAATTTTTCATAACGGTCATATAATTGCTCAAATGAATGCCGATTATGAGCAACTGTTTGATAATAGAGTTGTACATCATCCGGTTCGGTCATAAGACCCTCCTTTTTACAGGTTTTTTCTTTTTACCTTACCACAGACGATCGAAAGACATCATTTACTAGACTTCTACTATTTGTAAAAACATAAAAAAGAGGTGTTCCCGTTATAGCAACGAGAACGCCTCTTTTATTATTCTTTGGGATCCTCAAGCGACCGATCCACTTTTTTACGCTTTCCCTTCAAATCAAGCTCTTCTCCAAATTCTGTGTTGTAATTCACATTTCGAATTCGGTCAAACTGTTTATGAGGTTCTACTTTCTCATCCACATCAACAACCATTTCTTCATTCGATTTAACTAAAAGTCCAATTGTAGCTAATCCGCTTAGTCCCACAATGGCATAAACAATCTTAGCAAGAATCGTGTTTTGTCCTCCAAATACACTGGCAACCAAATCAAAGTTGAAAAATCCGATCAATCCCCAGTTAAGGGCACCAATAATGACTAACGCTAGTGCAATTCGCATAAATGTACTCATGTTGCACACCTCCTCCAACAATCTATAATCGAATCCAGTACATGTTTGTATAGATTCCTTATTATAGTTCACCGAATGAGACTTTTCATACATTTACATATGAAAATCGTTCTATTTCTTCAGTTAAGACCTTACAGTATAAGACTATAAAAATGAAAGTAGGGATCACATGCGAATAAATGGAGTGTTTTCAGGTGGTGGATTGAAGGGTTTTGCGTTAGTAGGTGCGGTTCAAGAGTTAGAGGAACAAGGATATCATTTTGAAAATGTAGCTGGAACTAGTGCCGGTGCTATTGTAGCAAGCTTTTTGGCAGCAGGCTATACAGCTAATGAAATTGAAGTCATGTTGGCCGAAGAGAATTTTCAAGATTTGCTGGATCCAAGAAAGTCTCTGCTATCATTTCCATTTATGAAGTGGTTATCGCTTTATTGGAGAATGGGTTTATATCAAGGGAAAGCATTAGAGGATTGGTTTTTTGATAAGCTAGCCCGAAAAGGTTGTTACACGTTTGGTGATCTGCCTAAAGGCTCGTTGAAATTAGTAGCATCAGACTTAACGAACGGTAAAATGATGGTCTTGCCTGATGATTTAGAGCAATATGGATACGATCCCGATGGTTTTTCAATTGCCAAAGCTCTTCGCATGAGTTGTGGTATTCCATACTTTTTCGAACCAGTGCGCCTGATAGCCCAGAAAGGAACGATTGTTGTCGATGGTGGAATACTAAGTAATTTCCCGATGTGGATTTTCGATGAAGATACGGTGTCCGTAAAACGACCAGTAATTGGTCTCAAGTTAAGTAGAGATCAAAGCGAAGTACCTGGACGCTCTATCCGTAATGCTCTGCAATTATTCGAAGCCTTGTTTGCTACAATGAAAAATGCGCATGATGAAAAGTATATCTCACGTGATCAAGAGAAGAATATAATCTTCATTCCAGTAGAAGATTACAGCGCAACTCAATTCGATATGAATGAAGAAGAAATTGAAAACTTGCTGTCTATTGGACGCAGCCGTACCAAAGACTTTCTGCTAACTTGGTCGCCGGTTAAACTACAGTTAGTCAGTAAGCAAAATGTCACACAAATGAAATATTAGCATGGGTTTCTGTTTAAAACCCTGTCACTGCGGGTAAATTGACTTATGAGGAGGGTTGCTATCATGACCAACTATAAAGAAAGTTCTATCTTCATCCGAGAGCTTGAACTACTCAGTGACGAGTACGATACTGCACCCGCCGATATCAAAACTTTTATCTTAGAAGATATTCAGTTACTTGAATCTGCGATCTCCCTTTTACAAAGTGATGTACAGTAATTACTTATCACATAGAGTCTATTTCATGCTTTCAAAAATAACTGTTGCATCTTACTATCACGTTCTGCACGTTCCACTTCCGTTGCCAAGTCATACTTTTTCAATAGATGAAATACCTCGTTCAATGTTTCCTGACTCAATTGCCTATTCAAAAATTCCTTACCACTTTCCACTAGCTCTTGCGGCATGAATGTTTGTTGTTCACTTAACTTTTGCACAACATCCTGCTGCGTATGATCAATCGTACATTTGCTCATTTACATTCACTCCCTTGTCCACTACCATATCATAATATTCGGTGAACATAAAACGAAGACTTGTTGCTATATCGAAGAAGCCACAGGTCTTTTTGTGGTTTATTCAACTAACTACTCTTTAACCGATACATGCTACAAGCCATTTTGCATTCGATATACGGGAGATGAGCAACATATGACAACTATTCCAAAGCGCCGACGGACTATTTCTCCACCCGCACTGATTGCTTTGTCTTTTGCAATTACTATTGTAGTAGGGACTTTGCTTCTGAAATTACCTTTTGCGACCTATACACCAATTAGCTGGACGGACGCTTTTTTCACCGCGACTTCGGCAACGACTGTTACCGGTCTAAGTGTCTTCGATATTAACACTACACTGACTATATTTGGTGAACTGATTGTACTTTTTCTGATCCAAATTGGTGGAGTGGGATTTATGGCATTTGCTGTGGCTATGCTGATGATTCTCGGCAGAAAAGTTGGAATGAAAAACCGCATATTTATTCAGGAATCGTTCAACTACCAATCGATTGGTGGCACGATTAAATTCCTGCGTGAAATACTTTTGTTCGTTTTCATAGCGGAAGGTATTGCATTTATTGCACTGTCATTTTTCTGGGTTCCTGAATTTGGATGGAAGCACGGCCTTTATTATAGTTTGTTTCATGTAATATCCGCATTTAATAACGCCGGCTTTTCCATTTTTCCAGATAACCTAGAATCGTTCGCTGGAAATTCCGCCGTCATCCTGATCTTATCTAGTTTATTTGTTATTGGCGGTATTGGCTTTATAGTAGTAGTGGATATTTGGCATAAGCGTTCTATACGACAATGGGCTTTACATACTAAAATGATGGTTTATGGCACATTGATCTTGAATGCGATTGCTACGTTGTTTTTGCTTATACTAGAATTTCACAATGAAAAAACCATTGCGGATCTGAGCTTTATAGATAAAGTGTGGACTTCTTACTTCCAAGCCGTCACGCCAAGAACAGCCGGCTTCAATATGATGGCTGTTGGTAATATGGAAGAATCCTCATTGCTTCTTACACTTCTTCTAATGTTTATTGGCGGAGGAAGCGCTTCTACAGCATCGGGAATTAAATTGACGACATTTATGATTATTATATTAGCGACACTTTCTTATTTTAGAGGCATAAAAGAGCCACACATTTTCAAACGAACAATTAAAGCAGAGTTAATTGTTCGTTCCATGGCGATTGCTGCGGTAAGCTCTTGTGTAGTTTTCACCGCTTTATTTTTATTATCCATTACAGAAAGTATACCTTTCCTACCTGTCTTGTTTGAAACCATTTCTGCTTTTGGTACGGTAGGATTGTCCATGGGCATTACAGTTGATTTAAGTTCCGTAGGCAAAGTCATACTTTGTGTTGTCATGTTCTTGGGAAGAATTGGCCCGTTGACTTTGTTTTTCTTACTTATTCGGGCAAAAAAGGAATCGTATCACTATTCGTACGATCAAGTGCAAACGGGTTGAATTACCTTTTAATTATTATCCTTAACCTTTCAGAGTTTATTCTGAAGGGTTTTCTTATTGACATAAATAATACAACTGTATATACTGTGCATATACAGTATATAAAAGGAAAAGGGTGATGTATTGAATATTATCATCTCCAATTCGGTGAATCAGCCCATCTATCTGCAAATAAAAAATCAGTTGAAAGAGCAGATCTTAATGGGTGAGCTGAAAGAGAAGGAAGCATTGCCTTCCATACGCAAACTAGCAAAAGACTTGCAGATTAGTGTGATCACAACCAAAAAAGCTTACGAAGAATTGGAACGGGATGGACTGATCGAGACGTTCCCAGGAAAAGGTTCATTTGTTGCTGCACAGAACCATGAGCTCTTGAAAGAAGAACAGTTAAAGAAAATTGAAGAACAGCTAGTCAATGTGATTGAAGACGGAAGAGCATTTGATGTAGGTCTTGAAGAGATGATTCACATGCTGACATTACTGTACGAGGAGTGATGAAAATGGAAAATATAGCAGAAGTACGGAACCTGACGAAACAGTTCAATGGCTTTGCATTAAATGATCTAAGCTTCGATATTAAAAAAGGATTCATTACCGGATTCATTGGAGCAAATGGTGCAGGAAAAACAACGACAATCCGTTGCCTAATGGATTTAATTAAAAGTGAACAAGGAGAAATACAAGTATTTGGTCAATCCCATATTCATCATACGGCAGAGATCAAGGAACGCATCGGTTTTGTTTATGACGCAGATTTCTATTATGAAGACCTGACGATTGAGAAAAACAAACGGATTCTTGCTCCCTTCTACTCACGTTGGGATGATGAACTGTTCTATCATTACCTCAGGAAATTTCAGCTGAATACTGCCAAACGAGTCAAGCATTTGTCCAAAGGTATGCGGATGAAGTTTTCACTAGCGATGGCTCTTTCCCATCACCCTGACTTTATCATCATGGATGAACCAACGGCTGGCTTGGATCCGATTATTCGTCGTGAGTTGCTTGATATGATGCAAGACCTCATACAAGATGAGGAGAAAGCCATTTTCTTCTCTACACATATTACAACTGATCTAGACAAAATAGCAGATTTCATTGTATTTATCCATGACGGACGAATTATCTTTCAAGGAGAAAAAGAAGAATTTACCGAACGCTATAGGCTGGTAAAAGGGAGGGCCGATCAGCACAGTCTACTTGATGGCTTACCTGTAATCGGACTCCGTGCAACAGATGTCGGATTTGATTGTTTGGTCGATACTGTAGAAATACCTGTAGACACTCTGTCATCGCTACTCATAGAACAACCGACTCTTGAAGACATTATGTACTACACGGGAAGGAGCGAATCTTGATGAATGCGCTAATAAAAAAGGATTTATATACACAAAAGGCGAGTGCTTATTTCATTACAGCCTTGTGGTTCATCATATTCACAAACTTTTTTACGGACGGTCAACCTGTACGCCATGTCTTACTTCTGATCTTCGTCGCGTATTTCCTTGCCATTTCAACTAATAGCAAAGCCTTTGAGAAAGAATCCGTACTAATCAACAGCCTACCTGTCACTAGAAAACAGTTTGTATTGGCTAAGTATGCAACTGGTTTCATATGGTTCGGTATATCGGCAGTTGCGATACTCGTTTATATCTTTCTATTTGATACATTTGCCCCGTTTCCTACGAGAATGATGACAGTACCTGAACTACTTATCGCACTTGGATGCTTTTTCATTATCATTTCTCTGTTTTATCCGTTGCAATTCAAAGTGGGTTATTTGCTAGCTTCTTCTTTGACCATTATCTTGCCATTACTGAGTATGATGTCGTTTAGAATCATACTGAACATTATGGAAAATCCAAGAATGGTGGCAGAACAGAACTTCTTCCGGCACACCGCGAATCTTGTGATGATCAATCAATGGTCAATTGCCGTCTCCGTCCTTCTAGTAAGTGCTCTAGTGACATGGCTGTCTATCCTTTTATCTATACGAATTATCCGTAAAACAGACTTTGACCATAGTTAATTTTTTAAGTCTTACAACTTTTATGGTTGAAAATCGTTCAATACTCTATCACTGATACAAAAGGGAGGATCTATGGACATAAAACCAATAGTCGAATTACAAAACTTGACGAAAGTCATTGACAACAAGAAAATCATCGATAATATCAGCCTATCTTTATACCCTGGTCAGATCACAGGATTCCTCGGACCAAATGGAGCCGGTAAAACTACGACCATTCGCATGATGGTCGGGCTGATGAAACGGACTAGCGGCGAAATCCTGATTGACGGGAAATCGCTTTCCGAAGACTTTGAAGAAGGTTTATCCAAAGTAGGCGTCATTGTAGAAAACCCTGAGATGTACAAATTCATGTCAGGTTACAAAAACTTACTGCATTTTGCACGCATGCAGAAGGACATCAGTAAAGAACGAATCAACGAAGTCGTTACACAAGTGGGATTGGAACAACGGATTCATGAAAAGGTTTCCACTTACTCGCTAGGTATGCGACAGCGTCTTGGTTTGGCACAGGCTTTATTGCACCGTCCTAAATTTTTAATTCTAGATGAACCGACGAACGGTTTGGATCCTGCTGGCATTCGGGAGTTTCGTCAACATTTGCGAACTGTAGCGGAAACAGAAGGTGTTTCTGTCTTTGTTTCGAGCCATATGTTATCCGAAATCGAATTAATGTGTGACCGGATAGCCGTAATCCAGAATGGTCGCCTTGTCGATATACGGGATATGTCAGAAACTACTCAATCTCATTATTACCTAGAATTGTCCCCTGCCGAAGAAGCAAAAAGTCTATTGATTTCCAAAGGCTTCACAGTAGAATCATTACCTGTCGGTTTACTACTCCAAGCCGAGAAAGAACAGATTCCATCTATCATTCAGCTTCTTACATCTAATAAAATTGAAGTATATGCTGTGCAACCACACCGTAAAACACTAGAGGATCAATTCCTTGAAATGACGGGAGGCGGACAAATTGCTGAATCTCATACAAAATGAATGGATGAAGTTATGGGCTAAAAAAGGTACATGGGTAATGACTATTTTGTTAATTATCTCAGTCATTGGCCTAATGGGGTTGACTAAATGGATAAACAACCAAGATCGTACAGAGGCAACCGATTGGAAGTCCAATGCACAAGAACAGATAAACTATACAAAAGAGGCACTTGAGCTAGACCTTCCTGAAATGGAACGTAAACAGAACGAGGAAACGGTTAAAGTTTTAGAATACCGTTTAGCAAATAACATTCCACCTCTTGCTGTAGATGGCCGGGAATCCTTGATTATTAATCCTGTCGGGGTTGGAAGCTTTGTCGTACTTCTAACAGTCATTGCAGCAGCGGGCATCGTAGCTTCTGAATTCTCCCAAGGTACGATCAAAATGTTACTGACGCGACCAGTTAGTCGTTGGAAAATCATGACGTCAAAATACATTACAGTTCTATTCTTTGGCATCTTGCTCATGTGTATAGGATTTGCGGTAACTGTCATCAGTGCCTATATTCTGTTCCCTTCAGGTGCAGGTCAGGAACTGAAATTAGTCGGCAATGCGATCGTCCCTGTTTCGGTGTGGGGACATGGGCTGTATATGCTGATTCTATCTTTCGCCAACGTACTCATCACGGCTACGTTTGCCTTCATGATCGGCAGCGTGTTCCGCTCTAACGGAATGGCTATTGGTCTGTCGTTATTCATTTTCTTTACAGGCAATACGATCGCTTTATTACTTTCACAATATGAAGTTGCGAAATACTTGGTGTTCACGCATATGAATCTGACGATGTATGAGACCAACTCTGTTTTTGTGGATGGAATCACGATGCCGTTCTCGCTTGTTGTGTTGGCAGTATATATAGTGATTTTCTTGGTGATTAGCTACACTGTGTTTACGAAACGGGATATTACTGCATAGGATCTTTAAAGAATGAAGAGAGATTTTGAATGAATAGATGTGCTCTCTTGACCGAGCAGCAATCCCCTCGCATTCACTACTAACTCACCCTACATCCAGCCTTGAACTATGCTTTATTAAAAAAGAGATGCCCCATTGAATTTCCGGGGCATCTCTTTTTTATGTTCCGCAATACGTCTGAAAAGAACTTCCATCAGAAGGCGGTGTCGTGTATTCTTCTTGTTCTGCTGTATAAGCATAAGGGTTTTCAAGTACTTTGAGCAAACGGATAAACGGTTGCATATTACCTGTTTCAGCTGCCTTTAACGCTTCCTCCACCCGGTGATTTCTCGGGATGACTGATGGATTATGCTGTTTCATCAATGCTTCTACTTCTTGGACATCTTGAGGCTGACGTTGCAGTCGATCCATCCAGCGATCTTTCCAATCAATGAACTCAGGCGTGCCAAACATTTCTTCTTGTTGGCCAAGTGTCAATGAACGGAACGTGTTCGTATAGTCAGCCTGATGGTTTTCCATGATAGCAAGTAAGTCATTGACTAACGTTTCATCAAATTCTTCCTCATTGAACAGACCGAGTTTCGAACGCATTCCGCCCATCCACTCAGCAACATAAAGCCTGCCAAATTCAGCAAGCTTACCCTCTGCCAGTTTTACAGCTTCCGCTGGCTCTTCATGAAGCAATGGGACAAGCGTTTCGGCAAAGCGCGTTAAATTCCATTCTGCTATACCAGGCTGATTGCCGTAAGAATAGCGTCCTTGCACGTCAATTGAGCTGAAAACAGTTTTGGGATCATAGCTATCCATAAATGCGCAAGGTCCATAGTCGATTGTCTCACCGCCTATTGCCATATTGTCCGTATTCATCACGCCATGAATGAAGCCGGCCAGCTGCCATTTGGCAATCAAAGAAGCTTGACGTTGGATGACGTGTTCCAATAGCGATAAATAAGGTTGTGACTCTGATTTTGCTTCAGGAAAGTGCCGATTGATCGTGTAATCTGAAAGAGCCCGTAAATCCTCGACTACTTGTCTCGCCGCTGCATATTGAAACGTCCCTACGCGTAAATGACTTGAAGCAACTCTCGTCAACACTGCGCCTGTCAAAGCCTTTTCCCGCAAAACAGGTTCTCCTGTTACGGTGACAGCTAAACTGCGTGTTGTGGGGATATCCAGTCCGTGCATGGCTTCACTGATCAAGTACTCTCGTAACATCGGACCCAGTGCCGCCCGTCCGTCCCCACCGCGCGAATAGGGTGTCCTTCCCGAGCCCTTTAATTGAATATCCACCCGATGCCCTTCAGGTGTGAGATGCTCCCCTAACAGCATGGCACGTCCATCACCAAGCATCGTGAAATTACCGAACTGATGCCCCGCGTAAGCTTGCGCAATAGGTTCTATTCCTTCAAGTCGTTTATTTCCGGCAAAGCTCGCGATTGCTTCTTCAGAATGCAATTGTTTTTCATCCAGTCCTAGCGATACTGCTAATTCATCATTGGTCAGGACTAATTGCGGGGAGTCGACGGTATTCGGTTCCACTTCTGTATAAAATGCCTCCGGTAAGTCACAGTAGCTACACTCGACTTTCCATCCAATAGTTCGATTAGTTTTCATATATTCCTCTTCCCTCCATTTGTTGATCTAGAATAAATCATCAATTTCTATGGTGCTCTAGTTCAGGAAAAATATATTAACACCATTTAGACCTTTTTACTCAAATTATAAATATTTCCTCCTGTTTTACATTGATTTATGCGTAAAAATATCTATACTATTAGTAAATACCTATTTAGGAGGCCTATACCATGTCGTCATTTCGTCCCAAAATGAATATGGAACAATTACTTCAAAGAGGCACGGATTTGGATTCTGCGCCAAGATTTCAAGAGACACTGCACTACAATAATTTCCGCAAACAAGATGTTCAAAATCTTCAAGAACTATATAAAAAGTGTGAGAACATCACACCGAGTATTACTGATATTTTTGAACAATATTTAACGGAACTTTCTCCTACACAAAAAAACCCTGTACCTCGCTCATTAATTGATGAGTATTTACACGACTTCTTCACCATGACACGCAGTACAGAATATATGGAAAAAACACTTCGCTTCTTCTTTACTTTACGCAAGCATAAATTCGAAGCAGGAAAAACCATTGTTTTATTTAATCAATTCGCCTTTTATATCCAGACGCATGTATTGTATCATTTCGGTTATCGCCCAGCCAAAGCATTCGATTTACTGAAGTCTCTGCAAGCCGCTGTCAATATTGATCAGCAACTGTATATTGAACTGATGACAGAGCAGACAGTAGAACATGTAGTAACAGAAATTTCAGGTCTTGTTGATGCGAATGCAAAGATCATGTTCATGAAGGATTTGATCTTTAGCCTAGACCACCAATCGGATGAAATCCAATCCTCTACTGCCGCTACTGAACAAATTACAGCTTCTATTACGGAAGTAGCCAATACTTCCTCACGAATTTCTGAAAAGACTGCAGACTCCGTAGACTATGCGATAAACAGTAAGGAAACAATCGAAACAACACTAGAAGATATTTTTCAAACGGAACAACAATTCCGTTCTATTGTTGAAACATTCTCTTCTTTGCAACAACGCATCGGAGAAATTGAAAACGTCGTGCAATTGATCAATGGCATTGCAGGACAGACAAACTTGCTGGCATTGAACGCATCCATTGAAGCAGCGAGAGCAGGTGAACACGGTAAGGGATTTGCTGTCGTAGCACAAGAAGTTCGTAAGCTAGCTGAAAATACAGTATCTGCACTGGCTGAAGTTACGGATAACGTAGGACATTTAAAATCCTATGCCAATAACGTATCCCATTCTATTGAAGATACAACGAAAATCATTACGCATGCTACTTCAGAAGCAAAAAACGCTTTGCCGTTGTTGACAGCAATAGTTTCTGCAATCGAAGAAATTAATATGGATGTCAGCAATACAGCGGCCATATCCCAGCAACAAGCTGCCTCAATTGACGAAGTGTCTCATCGCATGATGGCTATTTCTCAAACACAGGAAGACATACGTCAATTTGGCGAGAGTACTTCTGCTTCCATTTACGATTTGAGTCAAGAGATCAATGCATTTCGTTTACGCGTAATTAGCGAAAACAGTGTTCACTTATCTTCTAAATCTTTACTACAATTATCGAAAGCTGATCATATACTTTGGAAATGGCGTATTTATAACATGCTATTGGGGCTTGAGACTGTGAGGCCGGCAGATGTTTCTTCTCACAAAGATTGTCGCCTCGGTAAGTGGTATAACCTGCCTGAAACGAAAAAAAGGCTTGGGCATCTGACTGCCTATCAAAACATAGATCAGTATCATGCATTAGTTCATCAATACGCACGCGAAGCAGCAACTCACTTTGAACAAGGTGACCGTGTGGGTGCTGAAAATGATTTAAAGCAATTAGAAGTTGCATCAATGGAAGTGGTCAATCTACTAGACGAATTAATCATCGTTCTAGAAAAAGAAAGCGAGAACTTACAACCAGTATGATCGTAAAAAAGCTATCCGGGACATCCATTGATGTCCAAGATAGCTTTTTTCAATACACTTTCGCAAGAGAGAATCCTCTACCAAGAATTTCTGATGCGTTCAGGAATACAACAAATGCCTGTGGTTCTTCCTCTCTCAGAATCTTCTTCAAATAAATCGCTTCCGCTTGCTCTACTACACATAAAATCATAGTTTTCTCTTGATTGGAAAAGCCGCCTACCGAGCGAACTTTAGTCAATCCGCGGTCAATTTCCTCTTTAATAATCGTCTGGATACGTTCTTCATTATCCGTAATGATCAATACCAGCTTAGATTGTGATGTCTGTAATTGTACAAAGTCAATTACCTTACTGGTCACAAAGATCGCCATCATCGCAAATAATGCTAACTCTAGATTAAATACAATAGCGGATGCAATAACCACCATGCCATCTACAATTAATTGCGCATATCCACTGGACAAACCCGAATACTTCTTGACGATTTGCGCCACTGTCGCTAGTCCTCCAGTCGAACCATTTCCTCTGTAGACTATGCCAAGCCCTACTCCTAACATGATTCCTCCATAGATAGCGGATAGTAAAGGATTGTCGATAGTCGAAGGAATATCAGCAGTCAGCCAAATAGTTAGCGGCACAAAAAATGTTCCAACTAATGTTTTTAAACTAAAATCCTTGCCGAGAAGTAACATGCCTATAAAGAATATTGGGATATTAATAAGCCACTGAACAAAGGCAGGCTCAAACCCATACATCTCATACAGAATAGTACTAATTCCAGATACGCCTCCAGCTGCTAGTCGCGCTGGTAAGAAAAATATATTAAAAGCTAAACCGACTAAAACAGATCCGATCATAATCCAGACATATTCTATCAGAAGCTTTTTCTTCGGTGAACGGGTTTTCATTCGTAAAACCTCCCTATCTCGATGAGCTAAAAGTACATTTGTCATTTTACATCATATTTGTGAGGATGAATAGCCTACCGTATATTTATAGGCATAAACGGTCTCCCCTTTGCATTTACTAGTTTTGATAGTAAATTCACTTGGAAGGAAGCGATGTATTGAAATTAACACCATTTATTGACCCACTACCTATTCCTCAATATCTTACTCCACTGGAGAGGCATAAGTGCTTCACGTACTATGAAATTGGCATGAAAGAGTTCTTTCACGAGTTTCATTCAGAGTTGGCACCCACAAAAATTTGGGGTTACGAGGGGCAATTCCCTGGTCCACTAGTCAACGTCAACAGTGGTGAGTGCGCACATGTTAAGTGGAAGAATGAACTCCCCGAGCAACATTTCCTACCAATCGATAGAACACTGCACGGTTCAAGCGAACATATGCCAGATGTTCGTACAGTCGTCCATTTACACGGGGCGGAAGTTGAGCCTGAAAGTGATGGTCATCCTGAAGCTTGGTTTACTAATAACTATCATACCGTCGGTGCGGTATTTGACTCGCCGGTCTATAAATATAATAATAATCAACGTGCCGCTACACTTTGGTACCATGATCACGCAGTCGGCATTACCCGTTTAAATGTTTATGCGGGTCTCGTTGGCATGTATATTATTCGCGATGAAGAAGAACGCAAACTAAACCTTCCTTCTGGAGCATATGAAATTCCATTAATTATTGCTGATCGCGGCTTTAACGAAGACGGCTCCCTATTTTATTCAGATACTACAAACGTGAGGCCAGGACCTGTACAGCCCGGATTGACATTCCCTCATCCTTCCGTCACACCTGGTGAGGCGTTTGAAAACATCACAGTCAACGGTAAAGTCTGGCCGTTTTTAGAAGTAGAGCCAAGAAAGTACCGATTCCGCATATTGAATGCATCCAATGAACGCTTTTATAAAATGAATTTATCAAATGGTCAGAAAATCATACAGATCGGTTCAGATGGTGGATTATTGGAAACACCTGCCTATATGGATGAGTTAACGATTGCACCCGCTGAACGTATGGACGTAATTATCGATTTCTCCAAACTGGCACCCGATGATACGATCGTCTTAGAAAACACCGCAGCGACACCGTTTGATTTCGCACCGCCAGTAGGTGCTCTGCCTGACCCCGAAACCGACGGACAAATTATGCAGTTTAGAGTGGTTGAATTAACGGCACCAGATACGAGCAATCTCCCAGCTATACTCAGCCATATCCCCAAACTTCGGGAATGTGACGCTGCTCAAACACGTGATATTACACTGGATGCAGACATCGATGAATATGGTCGTTTAAAGTTCTTGTTTAATAATAAAGGTTTCATGGAACGAATCGATTTTAAACCTCAACTGAATGATACAGAAATCTGGCGCATCATCAACACGGCCGGCGCAACGCATCCTATACACATCCATTTGATCCAATTCCAGATTCTCGACCGCATCCCTTTTGACGCCCAAGGTTTCACAGCGAATGGTTTACTGAATTTTACAGGTCCTCCTGTAAAACCTCCCGTAAATGAACGAGGATGGAAAGACGTCGTCCAATCTCCACCTGGATTTGTAACACGAGTGATTATGCGCTTTGCTCCATTCACCGGTCGCTACATGCTTCATTGTCATATTTTAGAGCACGAAGATCATGATATGATGCGACAATTCGAAGTAGTGGAGCGCAAATGTGGCTGCAAAACCAACTGCACATGCAAAGAGCATAAACCAAAACGCAAATGTGAGTGCAAGAAGAAGTGTACATGTCAGGGTAAGTGTACGTGTAAAAAAAGCTGTACATGTAAGAAAAAGAAATCGAATCACCCATCGAAAAAAGAACGTCATCATAAAAAATGTCCTACATGTCCTCCTTGTTCTGAAACGTATCGATGCGAATGTGAATGATGAAAAAGAACCCCGTGAGAGATGAATCTCGCGGGGTTTTTAGGCTTCTATCAAATAATCATAGAGTGTGTTTTCTACTGGGTGCTCCATTACCATGTTCATATGGACTACTGGTAAACGCTTTCCTTTACCATCTATCATATGGTCTTCCACAACACTTTGCTGGTCAGGTAGGCCTTTACCCAAGTAATAGAAGTCTGTTCCCTCATCGTCATCTTTCTTTACGAATAAATGAATGTCGATATCTTTTTCTTTCGCCTGAATAATCGTTTGCACTTCATTCGATCGGAGCGTTCGGTTACTGCGAGTATACCATTTGAATAACTCAGGATTGATGAATTCATCACCGTAATCCACGCTCGCTTCCACTTCTCCATGCTTATGATACGTGACGAATATAGGACAAGTACCGTGCTTCGTTTTATAACCATACATCGTCGAGCTCTCATCCGCCTGCCAATTCAATAATTTACATACATCTTTACGTGAATATTTGGCATGCAGCGTTAATTTATTTGCACAATCGTATACTTTGGATTTCTCTTTCGCACTACGCAACACGTCCGCAATTAGAAACACTGCATACGAATCATCTTCTATACTCTGCTGGATCTTTTCGTTGAACGTGAAAACTCGGTTATGATCCATCGTAATAATCGCTTGATTGCCATATTTCCTTTGGGCGTTTTGTGTGAAAAACGATAAATCATAAATTCGTGTGACGGATTCAATCGTATCCTCATCTACTTGACAGCCTGTAGTTTCTAGCTCGTAGATGAATTCATCTAAGCGTACACTTCCTTTAGAAAGTAACATTTCCGCCAGTACTACTTCATGGATCCGTTTGCCATTGATCAATTCTATAGAAAACATCGTTAATACTTGATTCTCATAAGGAGTAATCGTTTGAATAGAATCTTCCTTAGATACAACCTTCAATAGAAAATTAAAGTAACTATCGTGTTTATTAATAATAACGACCGGATCAATAGAATGCTGCTCGATAAAATCGAATAGATAAGGCACTCTGCCAATTTTATTCCTCAAATCTTGATACGCATCTTTCAAGATTTTCAAAGACGTTAAATTACTGCTGTTGATTGCGTTGAAAATACGCTTCTGTGCAACTTCTTCAAAATTAATTGTCGAGACACCTTTAATATAACTAGTATCTTTCATATTCCGTCGAACATTGTCTTTATTCATCGATCGGTCCCCAGACAATGCAATTGGAATCAAATAGTTATTCGCATAGTTTCCGATAAAATCAATGACCGTAACGAAGGGCTTGTTGTGATCCTTGCGCAGTCCACGTCCTAGTTGTTGAATGAAAATGATACTGGACTGTGTTTGTCTAAGCATGACCACTTGGTTAATACTTGGAATATCGATACCTTCATTGAAAATATCCACGGTCAGTATATAATCGAGTTCTCCTTTTTCTAGCTGATCCACTCTGCGCATGCGCTCATCATACGAATCATCGCCCGTTAACGCTACGGTTCTATAGCCGCGCAAATTGAGTTCTTTTGATAATTCATGTGCCTCTTCTTTTCGACTGCAAAACATCAAGCCTTTCACCTGATCACCAGCGTGACTATAATAGGTAATCTTTTCAATGACATGCTCAACACGTTCATTCGTTACCAATTTAGAAAGAACGGTGTGGTCACCAATAAGCTCCCCATCTATTTCAAAATCCGTCACACCAAAATAATGGAACGGACACAGCATATCTTCTTCTAACGCTTCTTGAAGACGAATCTCATACGCAATATGATAATCGAAAAGCTCGTAAATGTTGAAATCATCTGTACGTTCAGGCGTAGCGGTCATCCCCATTAAGAACTTAGGTGTGAAATAATCAATTACACGTAAATAACTAGTTGCGCCTGCTTTATGCACTTCGTCAATTAAAATGTAATCAAAGTCTTCTGGATTGAAGTCTTGAAGATTTTCAGCTTTTGATAATGTTTGGATACTCGCAAAAACATACTTTTTATCCGCCTGTCGATTCGCCCCGACGTACAAGCCGAAGTCTTCATCCATTCCACCGAGTACACGTTTAAAATCCTGCATGGCTTTCTTCAAGATTTGTTCTCTATGCACAATAAACAGCATACGTTTAGGTGAAAATTTTCGCACATCAAAAGCAGCAAGATACGTCTTCCCTGTACCCGTAGCTGAAATAACTAGTCCTTTATCATGACCAGTTGCACGTACTGCTTCAATACTGCCAAGAGCTGCTTGTTGCATCTTATTCGGAACTACTTCCAAAGCTTGCTCAATCGCATTAGTTTGATAAGCTGATGGATGCTCGAATACTTGAGACACCCTCGTCCGGTCTGCATTGTCTTGATAAGCTGTTTCATAGTGTGCAATCCACTCTTCAGTTAACTCATTAGCATCTGACCATACATCCTCAAACTGATCCTTAAAGTGATAAACGATGTCACCATCGCGGTGAGATGTCAGCTTCACATTCCACTCATAATTCACTTGTAGCGCATGTGCCGTTAAGTTTGAGCTCCCTACAATTAATGAATACTGATCACCTTGCTGAAAAATATACCCCTTTGAATGAAAGCCTTGCTTTTCAGTTAACCGCACTTCAATATTTGGGATGTTCAGAAGCTCACGAAATACTTTTGGTTGATTGAAGTATAAGTAAGTAGACGTGATGATCCGACCATTTACACCTCGTTTATGTAGATCATAAAATAATGATTTAAGTGTAGCGAGCCCACTTTCTGTAATGAATGCCACGGAAAAGAGAAATTGTTCACAGTGACGAAGTTCATCTTGAATAGAAGACAACACCGTCGTATTCTTTTGGGAACTGTTCACCAAAAGCTCCGGTTTATAACTACCACTTTGATGATGTTCTTTATTCACAAAACCTTTTTGTAAAGATGCTTCTAATTGCCGAATAAAATCTCCCATTCCTAAGCTACCCCATTTCTAAAGCTATTGGTTTGCCAGCTTTTCTATCGCCGGAATATCCGCAGGTGCCCATTCAAGCATATGTAATTGATCTCTAACAACCCAGCGTAATTCTGCATGTTCTGCCGCCACAGGCTTTCCTTCGACAATGCTCGCCATGAATGTTTCCAAACGAACGATCACTTTTTCATATTCATATGTAGTGTCTTCTACTGCTTCTCCTACCGTAATCACGCAACCTAGTTCTTCCTGAATCTCACGGCGTAGCGCTTCTTGGCATGTTTCGCCAGATTCTATTTTCCCGCCTGGAAACTCCCAATAATTCGGCAATGTCATCTCAGGACTTCGAAGAGCAGCCAATAATTCACCTTGCGCATTTTCAATTACTGCTCCTACAACATGTACTTGTTTCTTCATTCTTTTCACCTCTATTTTTGCTATATCCAGTTGGGATTCATTATACCACCGATTGAAGTTAAATGAAGAAGTCTCAAAGTGTTTCAGTCTGCTAGAAAACAGGAATACTTAACCAACTACTATAATATAATCTACTTAAATGAGGTGTAGAAATGAAACGAGGAAACACATCCGTATTATTGCGCGTGGTGATTGTTGTTACGTATGTTATCATGATTGCAGCCAATGCACTCGCAAATATACTACCCCTAAACGGACAAACAACAGGTGAGCTGTCAGATAAATACGGAAATCTATTCGCACCTGCAGGATTTACATTTTCCATTTGGAGTTTGATCTATTTACTGTTATTATTCCACGTCGTCTATCAATTGGGGTTGTTTCAAAAAACGAAGAATCCACAACTTTTAAGTCAAGTAGGTAAGTACTTCTGTATTTCATCTTTGTTAAATGCTTCATGGATTTTCTTATGGCATTATGAATACTTACTTTTTTCCGTTGTTGTGATGTTGCTTATGTTGCTAACTCTCATCAAAATCAATACCATCACCTTGAATGCAACACTGACACGTAGAGAAGCATTTTTCGTCAAACTTCCATTCAGTGTCTACTTTGGATGGATCACGATTGCTACGATCGCGAATATTACCGCCTTTCTCGTCTCAATTGATTGGGATGGATTTGGAATATCTGAAGTCACATGGACGATTATCATTTTATTTGTTGGCGCTGCTATCGGAATTATGACTACTATTCGACAACAAGATATCGCCTATGCCCTTGTGTTGATTTGGGCATATTACGGTATTTACTCGAAGCACACTGCAGTGAGTGGATTTAATGGAGAGTATCCTACGATTATTCTATCGATAATAATTTGCTTAGCGCTTATAGCACTGACTATTGTATTCGTTGTTGTGAAAAAGTTACGCAAATAAAAAAGCGCAAAGGAGCAGGCGATTGCCTTTTCCTTTGCGTCAAATAGTTGTGCAATTAGGTTGTGTTATCATACAATACCCAATACATACATTCTACTACAAAACTTATCGTGATGAATTCAACAGCCTTTCCAATCGAGGACGATTAAATCGTTGCACCACGATCAACGGCACGTTAAACAGTACGGCATAGGCAACATTAAGCCAAGCAGCCCAAACTGGATTCCAGAAAAAGAAAAGAAATCCCGGCAAAATAGTTAACCAATGTACACATTCCGCACGTCTTGATTCTAAAAGAAAGTCATAAAGCGATGAATCATCCGCTCCATGCAAATGACTTTTATTGTATCCGCTCGAAATGAACAACGTACCGTCTGGAATATGCCCCTTCCACTTCTTCACGCGGAATAACCGTTGCCAAATTCGTCCTTCCTGTTCCCAAGAAAAACTCTTAAACAAGTGTCCATTCCGCGCAAACCAATTGATAGGAATTCGCTGCGCCGCCACCGATATAGTTAGATGAAAGATCATCCACGCGACTGCATCCAGAAGAATGACTCTATGCAGTGGCAATTCGATCAGCGGCATCCCATCACCCCCTTCATTGGTTCCTTCAACTCATTACCTCACACATTAATATTTCGCCCTTTCCATTGTACACTACCTTTTCGCTTTGATAGATAAAGTGAGTACGTAAAGATAGAAATAAAGACGACCAACAATAGTGGATATAGCGGGAATATCCACCAAATAAAACGACCGACACGTTTAGATGCGACCGCTAATTCAACTGCGTACAGTATATATAAACCAATAGACACCCCTAGCCAACTTGTCGAACTAAAGCCTGAAACAAATAGCATACTAGCAGCAATTAATGCACCCGCCATCCATGTATAGATCAATACCATAACGAGTGGGTGGGTCGCTGCAGAACCACTTGCCATACTTTTTGAATAGCCTTGTACCATATCGGATAAGCCTCCTGGATACATACGCAACCAGGCTATTCCCTTACCACCATAGCAACGTACAGGCAAATCATGTTGTTGAAACGCCTTCCCAAGCGCCAAATCATCCATTACGGCTCCACGTACGACCGCATGTCCGCCAATCTCTTCATACTGCATCTTATCACATAACAAGCACGGCCCGAATGAACCCCCCGCCTTCAAACGAGTTCCTGCAACTGTAAAGACGTTCATACCCGCCATCACAATGAGTGGAAACAGAAATGCCAACTGCTCATACCATTTCTCGGCATAGTGCTCCGGCTGTAAAGACAAAATTCCACCGCTCCCCATGGATTCAAATGATGCGATATAATTCGACAAACTGTCTGGATGTGTAAAGACCGTATCTGCATCCATAAATAGTAATAATTTATTGTTAGCTACCAATGAACCCGCCCAACAAGCAGCAGACTTTCCAATCCAGCCTTCTTCCAATAATTCATTTGAAATTACGTTAGCACCGTAAGACCGTGCCAATTCTCTTGTACCGTCAGTAGAGCCGTCATCTACCACAATCACTTCATACGATACGTGTCGCTGATGAACAATGGATTCAAGTAACGGCTTCAGACGAAACTCTTCATTTCTTGCTGGAATGATAATGGAAACAGAAGATGTGGGAATACCTTTATGCTGAATGGTGGGTACTCGCCAAAAAACTAGTACGCCACATAACAAGCCAAGGAGCGCTATGACAAGTGCAATCAGTAGCGAGATCGATAAGACATCCATCACAAACTCCTCCTCTGTATCATTCCTTTATGATCGTGACCGTTTCACCATATCACGCGTCAGGATCTTATCGCATACTTGTTGACCACTTAGTGTCACCATGGGCATACCGCCACCTGGATTGACTGTACCACCAACAAAGTACAAATTATCAAAGCGTTCACTATGCTTCGGGTGTTTGAATCCTTTATTCTTCTTTTTATCCGATACCGTCCCGTAAATCGCCCCACGGTGAGAGCCATATGTGCGTTCAATATCATGAGGCGTCCAGACATCACGCGTTACGATGTTCTCACGTAAACCTTCTAGCCCCATACGCTCAAGCTTTTCTAACACGTTATTCTCAAGCTTCAAATAATCCGCTGGCGTAAATGGGTTATCTTGAATATGTGGAATATGCGGTAGGATTTTCAGATTTTCGTGACCTGGCAATGTTTGTGATGGATCTGTTTTATTCGTGTTGACGAGATAAATTGTTGGGTCATCAGGTAATTGCTTTTTCACAAATACTTTATCCATTTGCTTTTTGAGATTCTTGGAGAAGAAGAAGTTGTGATGATTAAGTTGCGGATAGCTCTTCTTTACGCCTAAATGAAGAACCAAGCCTGAACTGGATGGCTCAAACTTCTTCTCGAGTTTTTTCGTGAACTTAGGGTCACTATCGACCATCTTCTGGTAGAACGGAATTACTTCCATATTGGAAACGAAATAGTCTGCCTCTACTATTTCACCGTTAGCCAGTTCAGCACCAATAATTTGGTCTCCAACTGTCTTCATTTTCCGAACACCGATCCCTGTATGTAGCTTGACACCAACTTCTTCTGCCAATTGAACAAGTGCATTAGCTAAATGATGCATTCCGCCCGGTACATACCAACAACCTTGCGCATGCTGCATATAGACCATCATATTTAGTATAGCTGGCGCGTCATAAGGAGAAGAACCAACATATTTAATAAAGTACGACAACATATCGCGCAGATGCGGATTACGTACACGCTTGTCAATTGCACCGTGTACAGTAGAAAACAGATCAAAGCCTTTAATCGACTTGAGTGCACCATGATGTTTAATCACTTCACTCGTGGAGTCCAGTCCTTCTTTGAAGTAGCCCGCTTCCGTCATGTCATACAGACCTTTAGAATAGTTCAGGAACTTCTGATAATCTTTCATATCCTTATGTGATAACTGTGGGTTCATCTGCTCCATCTTTTGTAAATCACCATATAAATCGAGCACTGTTCCGTCGGGGAAGAAAGAACGCCATTCACGCTCTAATCTAAGTATTTTTACGTAATCTGACATACACTTCCCACTATCCTCAAACAGCTTTTCGAAAATATGCGGCATCGTCAAAATGGAAGGGCCCAAATCGAAACCGAAACCGTCTTGCTCCAAGCGATTTAATTTTCCACCTAGATGATTGTTTTGTTCATACAAGGTTACAGAATAATCACGTTGCGCTAATGAAATAGCAGCCGACAGCCCACCTAGGCCACCGCCAATCACCACTACGCGTTTTTGGTTTTCCAACATATAGGGCCACTCTCCTTCTTACATGCTCGCACGGGCAACTAACTTTGCCATTTCCACCGCTGACACATAATTTTTCTGATTAAAACAATCGTATCCACTTTTTCGTACACTATTTAATATTCCTTGATAAACATGTGCTGACGATAATACGGGAAAACGGCTATCCTCATCGAATTCTCCAATATGTTGCGTGAAATTGTCATATAAGTTCTCCGCACGTTTCGCAAGATATTCCCACATAGCCACAAAGTTCTTTGTGATTTGCCCTTCTGACAAAAAAACTTCACTATACTTATAGCGTTCCATTTCCTCTTGTGGCAAGTAAATACGACCTTTGTCTCGGTAATCTTCACCGACATCACGAAGGATATTTGTTAGTTGCATTGCAATGCCGAGATCTTCCGCCACGCGATTCAAGTCCGTCTTAGCGTTACTCGCAATAATGGGTAATAACATTTTTCCTACAGAACCTGCCACATACTTACTATACGTTTCCAATGAACTAAGATTCGATGGGCTCATAAAATGAATATCCATACGTTGCCCTGTCAGTTGTTCATAAAACGGTTGTAAGTCCATATCGAAACGATTGAATACGTCACGTAAAGCTCTCCATAATGGATGATCTACTTCTTGGCCTTTTGCAAAATGATTGAGTTCATCTGTCAATCGATCCAACGCAATAAGTTGTAAACCGCTTGTATTATTTTCATCTACACTATCATCTGCAGTTCGGCAAAAGGCATAGATAGCATATACTGCGCGTGCTTTATCTTTTGGTAGATTTGAGAACGCGTAATAAAAGCTCTTTGAATGACGCTTGATGATTTTTTCACAATAGGCATAGTCAGAAGCTATAGTCGATGATCGATCGATTACCATATGAATTCTCCTCTCAAGTTGCTTGGAATAATATACCTCTATCATCATGCATGAGTTCTTCTGTCGCGATTCGTGCGGAAAGAAGAACAATCGGCACCCCTGCACCTGGATGTGTACTACTACCTGTAAAGTATAAATTTTCACAATGCGTTGCTTTACTTTGTGGACGTAAATGATTACTTTGGCTAAGTGTTGGCTGCAACCCGAATGTTGCACCATTTTGTGCGTTGAAACGTTCTTCAAAGTCTTTCGGCGTCATAAAGCTTTCAGACACAATTTCATTTTCCACGTTTTCAAAGCCTTTTACTTTCTTCAATGCTTCTAGAACGTAGTGGCGATAATGCTGGATTGTTTCTTCATCCCACTCGTATTGTGAACATGAACGGTCGGAAACAGGTACTAGAATATACAAACCATCTTTACCTTCAGGTGCCAATGAAGGATCCAACTTGGAGCCAATATAAACGTAGAAAGATGCCTCTTCTAGTTTCTTACCAGTAAAAATATCATCCAAGTTTTCTCTCAACTTCTCATTGAAGATAAAGTTGTGTGCAGTCTTTATTTCTTCATATTTCTTATCCATTCCGAGATACATCAGGAAGCATGAACAAGAGTATTTCATATTATCTATTTTCTTATCTGTGTACTTCCCTTTAGAAGGCACATCTTTCACCAAATTTTTCATTGCGTATGGGAAGTCCGCATTGCACATTACATAATCGGATTCGATGAACTCACCCGCAACTTGTATACCTTTTGCTACTCTATTTTCAATGACTATCTCCTCGACCGGTGTATTGTAATGTACTTTGCCACCAAGCTCTAGGAACAAACGCTCAAGCGATGATGCCATAGTGTACATTCCGCCTTTAATAAACCAGACACCGTAGAGGAATTCGATCATCGGAATCATCGTATATAGTGACGGTCCACTATAAGGAGAAACCCCAATATATAATGTCTGGAAACTGATCATCTGCTTTAGACGTTCATCTTTAATGTACTTGCTCATAAATGCATCCGCTGTGTCAAATGTCTTCAGCTTCAAACCTTGTTTAAGTACAGACAAGTTATAGAAATCCGATGGTTTACGGAATGGCTTCTGCAAGAAATGTTCTTTCGCCACTAGGAAACGCTTATAAATCACTTGCAAGTATTCTAGGAATCCAGCCGCGTCATCTTCGCTTATTCCTTCGAACACTTCCATCAGTTTTGATAGTTCAGCAGAGATTTCATAGTGATCCTGTGGTTTGTCGCCAAAGTATACGCTATATATTGGATCTAAACGCTCCATAGGAATATAGTCATCGGGGTCTTTTCCACACAGATAAAAAATTTCTTTATATAGATCAGGCATCATTACAATGGTGGGCCCTAAATCGAATTGATAGCCGTCTTGTTGAATACGGTGCATCTTACCTCCAGCCATAGATTCCTTCTCAAATAGCTCTACTTGATAACCCGCGTGTTGAAGTCGGATGGCACTCGCGAGTCCTGCTACACCCGCGCCAATTACGTTTACCTTTTTCTTCATTTTTTACATCTCCTCACTTCTAGTGTGAAACAAACATTGTACATAGTTGTATAATCAATGGAATAATTACAAGTTTCGCAATAAAACCTTATACAATGGTTATACACTATTATAAGAATTTTCACAAGTAGTAGAGTTAGCATTTTTAAAATTACGTGAAAAAGCCCTTAATCTTATAACAAGATTAGGGGCTTTTTCATGTGATCTATTGTAGATTTATACAGAAAAACTACAAGTTACTCTTATTAACAGAAACAAATTCTATACCCTTTCCTACAGCTTCATCTAAGTAAATAGAAAGCTTGTCCAACATATGAGCTGGTGCACGGTCATCGGCACCTCGGTTAGTGCCATCGTCGTGTAGTAAAATAATCGAACCGTCAGCTGGGACGTTACGCAAGCCTTCTAGTAGTCCTTGCTCGCAACTATTTATTTTCCAGTCTTTGAAGACGTGTGACCAGAGGACGATTTGATACGGTCTGGTGACGAATAGTGTTGCTGCGTTCATAAAACCCCATGGCGGTCTGTATACTGTTGGTGATTCTCCTGTAATATCGAAGATGGCACGATGGGTTTCCTTAATTTCTCGTGACAACATAGAAGGCGTTAGCAACCAGCTAGATGTATGGTTGTCGTGATGAATACCGATTTGATGACCTTCTTTGTGCATACGTTCGACAACCTCAGGATAGTCACGAACATGTTGACCCACTACGAAGAATGTTGCTTTGATTTGATGTTGCTTAAGTAAATCGAGCAGTTGCATTGTGTAAACGGGATTGGGTCCATCGTCAAACGTTAAAGCAATGCCTCTTCGTTCTGGCAGACGTTTCATGACTCGGTACCCTGTTGACCCGATCAAGGCGGTAGCTCCCATGCCATAGGCAAAAGGAAGAAGTGCAGCTGCTCCTGCAATCCAGGCAATGTTTTGTTTTTTCATACTAACTCACTTCCTTTTTCTTTAGTATAAAGTGTATTTATTCGTAATTCAAAATCATAACTATGTATCCATTCTATTCTGACCACTAAACTTTATCCTGTATTGACTCTTTTTAAAGTATCAGATTCCCTTTATTCTAAATCTAATACTTTTATACGTGAGGATGGTACAGACCATGCAGAAAACACAAAGTTATCCTACGCAACGAACAAAGACATTTGATTTAATACTGACGTCCATGCTTGCATCACTCGTGTTCGTCGCTACACTTTTACTTAATATTAAGCTGCCTCTTGGAAACGGTGGACTGATTCACCTCGGTACTGCCATGTTGTTCATTGTCTCTATTTTATTCGGACCTAAAAAAGGGATGATCGCAGGAGCTATCGGAATGGGCTTATTCGACCTCGTCAGTGGCTGGGCGTTGTGGGCACCTATCACTATCCTGACACGTGGCTTGCAAGGGTATATTGTTGGTAAAGTTGCATGGTCAAACGGCCGTAAAGGAACAAGCTTCAAATTTAACCTACTCGCCATGCTGATTTCGATACCACTCACTGTTGCAGGCTACTACGTAGGAGAAAGTATACTCTACAACAGTTTAATCATCCCGCTTGCTTCCATACCAGGTGATCTAGTGCAATGCGCAGTGGGAATAGCGATTGCTATTCCGGTTTGTGCGATGTTGAAAAAGGTTTCCATGTTTAAATAAACACTACCCACTGCAAAAGCAGTGGGTAGTGTTTATTTATATGTACTATTCATTTTCTAGAACTAAACGAGTTAAGTGTATATAAAAGTGAATTCATTAAAAAAACTCTACTACGAATCACATCGTAGTAGAGTTTTATGATTCTAACAATTAGTTATGAACTACTTCTTTCTCCAGCTCATTCTCTGTCAGTTTTAATGTTTTGGAAGTAGATGCATGCATGTCCTTCAATAACTCAGGATGCTCTGCTAATGCTTTACCAAATGAAGGAATCATCTCCTTCAACTTCGGCTCCCAGTCGCTTACTTGCTCAGGGAAGCACTTGTTAATAAGGTCCAGCATAACTGCTACTGCAGTAGATGCTCCCGGAGAAGCTCCTAGCAACGCTGCAATTGAGCCATCCTTATCTGTTACAAGTTCCGTACCAAATTGTAGCGTACCTTTGCTATCTGGAGTATCTTTGATAACTTGTACACGCTGTCCCGCCGTCCATAAATCCCAATCTTCGCTCTTCGCATCTGGAATAAATTCACGCAGTTCATTGATACGTTGTTCTTTTGTTTGTACTACTTGTTCTACCAAATACTTAGTCAACGACATATTCTTTGCACCACATGCTAGCATAGTCGTTAAGTTATTAGGTTTTACAGAACCAATTAGATCCATCATAGATCCTTCTTTTAAGAACTTCGGTGTGAAGCCTGCAAATGGTCCAAACAGCAAGGATTTTTCGCCGTCTATATAGCGAGTGTCCAAGTGTGGAACGGACATTGGCGGTGCACCGACTTTAGCTTTACCATATACTTTTGCATGATGCTTTGCAATGACATCTGGGTTTTTACAAACCATGAATACACCGCTAATTGGGAATCCACCAATGTGCTTACTTTCAGGAATACCTGTTTTCTGAAGCAATGGAAGACTTCCGCCCCCGCCACCTATGAAAACAAATTTAGTTTTATGGAATTCAAGCTTTCCATCTTTATTATTCTTTATTTTTAATTCCCATTCGCCATCACTTGTACGCTTGATATCTTCTACTTGATGACCGTAGTTCACTTCAACGTCCACTTTTTGCATGTGCTCGATTAACATACGAGTCAACGCACCAAAGTTTACGTCCGTACCTGTATCAATTTTTGTTGCAGCAATTGCTTCATTGACAGTACGGTCTTTCATGATTAACGGAATCCACTCTTTCAACTTCTCCGGATCTTCGGAAAACTCCATTCCTTCGAATAGTGGATTTGCTGTCATCGCTTCAAAGCGCTTCTTCAAATACTTCACATTGTCTTCACCTTGTACAAGACTCATGTGTGGCAGTGGCATTATAAATTGCTCAGGATCTTTAATTAATTCTTTCTCGACTAGATGTGACCAAAACTGCATAGAAAGCTGGAATTGCTCGTTTACTTTAACCGCTTTCGCAATATCTACAGTACCATCCGGTCTTTCAGAAGTGTAATTCAGTTCACACAATGCTGCGTGACCTGTTCCTGCATTATTCATCTCATGCGAGCTTTCTTCACCTGCTCTATCCAGTTTCTCGAACAAGGAGATGTTCCAGTCTGGCGCTAATTCCTTTAGCATCGTTCCTAGTGTCGCACTCATAATTCCGGCACCAATTAAAATAACATCTGATTTAGTTTGTCTATTACTCATTTTGACCTTCCTTATATGTGAAATTTACAGAAACGTAAATGTTCCTAAATAAGGCGTCACAGCATACATGGCGCGTACTAGGAGCACTTTATTCTGTCTTGGTTTGACCATACAACTACTACCATCTTTTCTAGTATACATCAAATATAACGAGGTTTAAAGAGACTTGTCTGTTTGTTTGTGAAGATAATCACAATAAAGTGTCAGAATTCTGTTATATTTTCTTTTTATTTTAGCATTGAGAAATTTCATGTTAATAGATCTTCTGAAATCACTTTAAATCCTTCAATAATCGTATCTTCTTCTACTTCAATCAAAATACATTGCTTGCCATCATAGTTGACCTGCTTCACATATTTCAAGTCTTGTGGGCTGATAGAAATATTGGCTACTTTGGTTTCAATTTTAATTGACTTCGATGTATAGCTAGGGACAATGTGAGCCGCCTTCATTTCATAAGATGTGTCATCGACTATAGTCTGGAAAGCCGTTTCTACCGCTTCTGTATTGACGTAGTCGACACCGCTCATTTTCAACACACGCTCTACTTGCTTCGCATCAATGACTGGTGGCTCTTCCGGTTCTTCCTCTTCTTCATCCACTACAGTCAACCTGTAGATTGCCTCGTAGACATTTCCTAGCGTTTCCGTATCTACTTCGCCACCTACTACTTGTTTAACAATCTCCTCGAAAACAGCTTTATCGTCAGCGGCAGTAACTACTTCTTCTCCATTCAAGACATTCTCTATAAACGCATAATCGGGCTTATTCGCTTTACCGGCTGCATACAAGACATGGTTTACATCAGCCGAATTGTCTGTAAAGCAAGGGAAGAGAAAGCCGCCGATGGGTGATGCTAGATTAATGATAGGATCAAGCATCGTATTCGATTTAAATTCACGCTCTTGAAAATCAAATACGATAGAGCGCTTCGGCAAGTCGGTGTGATTCATACTGCATAGAATAAACGGTGTCGTAAACACTTCATCACGCATATCGATTTCTGTCTCTTCACTGTTACGTTTGGTCTTTTTAAAGTAGTTCCCACGAACAAATGTGATGACAAGATCTTTTTCATATTGGACATCTTTCACCATCTTCAATGCCAAATGCTGCATCTCAGTTTTCCAATCATCTACTTCTTCTGCCTGCAAACCTTCATACAATAACTTTTGTGTGTGTTCCTCATTAGGCTCTTCTTCCTGACGTTCGAACTTCACTTCAAATAACTTCATACCTAGCTTACCGCCAAGTACTTTCTTGAAGTTCGTCATGAATAATTCCTGTTGTTCACGGTCCAGCAAAGCAAAGGCCTGACTTTCCTCATGATAAATCTCACTGCTTTCCTGTCTAATATACACATGGTAAATATCAGTGATTGTTAGAAGATCTGTATCTAATTTAAATCGTTTACGAATATCTGCAATATCGTTCTTATTCATTTTCGTTCCCACTTCCTAACTGATTTAAATGAATTGATTCAACACGTTGGATGATGTTATCACACTTATCTGGAAAAAATTAAATAAATTGTACATAAAAAACGAAAAAACGGGTACACAATGGAGTGAGACTAAAAAATGTATACAAGGAGTAGTGATTTCATGTCAGAAAAACTATTTACAGCCACAGCAACTGCTAACGGAGGAAGAGAAGGTCATGTTGCGTCTTCCGATCAAGTAGTTGAATTCGATACGGCAATGCCTGGAACAAAACGAGCGAAAGAATTAGAGCGCTCTACTAACCCCGAGCAATTATTCGCTGCGGGTTACGCGGCTTGTTTTGACAGCGCACTTCAACTCGTCGCAAGCAAAGAACGCGTTAAATTCTCTTCCGAAGTCACAGCAAACGTCAGCCTGTGTAAAGACGAATCGGACGGTGGCTTCAAGCTAGAAGTAGAACTACAAGTAAAAGGTACAGACATTGAAAAAGCACAACTAGAAGAACTAGTAGAAAAAGCACACCAAGTCTGCCCTTACTCTAAAGCTACAAGAGATAATATTGCCGTTACATTAACAGTAGCCTGATTACAAAATCGTACGAACACAAGATAGAGCTGTCCCCGAATTCGTGATGACGATTTCCGGGACAGCTTTTTAAAATAGTATAGGATGTAACGTCGTTGAACCTACTTCAGCGCTAGCAAATAGCTCTCGTTTAGTAAGTATTAAACAACTAAGTCTTTACCTATCGCTAGTAATAGAGAAATAAACTAGTTGATCGTAAGTGGAAGGCGGTGACTCCCCGATGGATCAGCGGCTCAAGCCACGCCCATGGGAAAGCGTTCGCCTGGAATGTCGATCAACGGTGCCCCCACCTCACTAATTCTACTGAATATGCCCTACTAACTTATTTCAATCTATCAAGTAACTCCAAAATAGCAGTAGTCGTCTGAGTCATCTGCTCTTCATTCGATATAGTAGCCTTGCCGTCACCCTTCTGCTCACCGTAATCACCAAACCCCGCATGATTACCACCCTTTATCTCCAAGAACTTCGCATCACTAGGCATACTAGCCTTAGCCGCTTTAATAGCCTTCGCATCTGCCACTTCATCACGACTCGCCCAAATCGACAACACATCCACCGACGTTTCACTCAAATCAGTGTGACTACCAGGATAAGAGGCCAGCAACACTAGCGCAGCAATCTTATCGTGACGTAATGCATAATCAGATGCCGTGACACCGCCTAAAGAATGCCCACCAATCGCCCATGTAGTAATTTCAGGATGCTTGCGTATGACTTTATCCGCTCGATCAGGTGAAAAGATGGCCATCTTCAACGGCAAGTGAGGAATGACCACAGTATAACCTTCTTTTGCCAGCTCTTTTGCCATCGGGGCGTAGGCTTCTGCCTCTACTTTTGCACCTTGATAAAAAATAAACCCGATATTCTTTTTATTCGAAGTCGGTTCAAACACCAACTCTTTTTCATTTTCAACTGTTACTTCCGAATCTGATTGCAAATGATCTTCTGCGTAAGACTGCGCCTTATAATAAAAGCTAGCAAATACGAAGAAACCAACCGCGATGATCAATAGGAAAATAGCGAGTCCAATAAATAACTTAAACTTCCACGACTTCTTTTGTTTCATACTCGATCCTCATTCCAGTTTATTTCTTCATGATCTCGATGAAATGCTTTAACACTCTAGCCGTCAAACCCCAAACGGTATAATTGCCATATTCATAAAACCATTCTTCAAGTGAATGGCTTCTAAATTTATATTGATTCCCGTTCATGATCTTTTCGAATGGGAAATTATCCGGTGGTGCTGTTTCGACTGCTACGGTATGCATATAGGGCTCATGTTCTATCAACCAGTCCAGTGGAATCGCAAACACTTCTTCCACTTCGTCTTTATTATAGCTACGAATAATTTCATTGTAATCAACGACTGCCACAAACGGATAGACAACGAATGAAGGCGATGCTATATATGGACTTAACTCTCCTAGTACTTGCACCGTCTTCGGATTAACTCCAAGCTCTTCCTGTGTCTCTCGTAAAGCAGCTTCCATCGGTGATGCGTCTGTTATATCTATTTTGCCACCCGGAAAGCTAATATCACCCGGTTGCTTTCTCATCGTGAAAGAACGCACTTCAAATAGTACATGCCATTCTCCATCCGCTTCTACTAACGGAATAATAACGGCTGAACGGAATGCTGTCTCTTCCCCAATAAATAAGGATTTGTTATCGAATAATTTATTTTGTAGTTGCTCTAAGTCCATGAAGTCCCCCACCTCATTGTTTTCATCTATCGTATCATTACCAGACGAATCCTTAAAGAAATTAAAAAGAGCTACTCGTAAAGAGCAACTCTCCATATTATCAATATATGTCAGCGCTTCACGAGTTTCCCTTGCACTACATATCGTTTATCTTTACTATTCACAGAGTTATTACACGTAGACAGCGTGACAATTCGATCTTCAGGTCCGACTTCAACAGGCATATCGATTAGCGACCGTGCTTCAACTTCTCCTAAAAACTCACTGAATTCTTCATTCGTCTGAAAGTCTGTTTCAATATAATAAAAATCAATCGTCGTTTCATAGGCTGCGAATACTTCAATATCATAGCCATCATATAACGTATCGACATAAATAATAGGGTGTGCGTCTGCATAGTCTTGTTCACCAAATTTTTTCAAACTACCGAACATCGTATCATTTCTCATTGCATGGCCATAGAGAACCGTGTTTTGACTCATGTCTTGGATATCATTACGAAAATCCATAAAGACACTTCCCGCACGGCTACTTTCTCGAGTGAAGTTTCGATTTAAGTAATAGTCATTGTCTTCAGCTTGCAGTATGGGATTATGTAACTTGGTACCTTCCACAGACACCCATCCGACAATATCCTCATTCACTTTATGCAATTTTTCAAATTGCCTACGCATTGAATACTCACCTAACGAATGTTCTTGCGACGTTTCTTCCGCTACAGCTAGTTGCTTCGTATCTTCAAGAGCTGTCTCATATATTTGTTGCGTATCTTTTAACGAACTGGCTGATTCCACGTAAGTGTACAAATACTGTACGAGTAAATAGCCTGAGTAGAGAAAGACTGCCAGATAAACGAAAGGCAACAGTTTCGACAGACGTTTTTTCATCAGCTTCCCCCCTAAATGCCAAGGGACATCATGTAAAGGCCTAATTCGTCATCTTCCTTGAATACGGCATTGACTCCATACACTTCTTTAATGACATCCTTTGTAATGACCTCACGCGGTGGACCTTCTGCAATAATGCGACCATTCTTCATCATTATAATTTCATCGCTATATCGAATTGCCTGATTGATATCATGCAATACCATGATGATCGTCAATCCATAGTCTTCATTTAGTGACTTTACGAGCTCCAATAATTCAATCTGATAATAAATATCCAAATAGGTGGTCGGCTCATCCAAGCATAGTATTTCCGATTGCTGTGCAAGTGCCATGGCAATCCATACACGTTGACGCTCTCCGCCAGATAATGCCTCTAAGTCTTTATGCCGCTTGTCTGTCAGATTCGTGACGGACAATGCCCAATCTATAGCCTTTTGATCTTCTTGCTGATTTCGCTGCAATAATGTTTTATGAGGCAACCGGCCAAAGCTGACCAATTTTTCAATCGTCAAGTCTTTTGGCACTTCATTCTGCTGATACACAATAGCTAGTTTTTTTGCGAATTCTTTCGGCTTAAACATCACCAAGTCACGATTCTCGAGTGAAGTTGTGCCCGACTTCGGCATATTGCTTCTCGATAGAACGCTGAGTAATGTCGATTTCCCACAACCATTCGGGCCGATAATCGTTGTAACTTTCCCTTTAGAAATAGACGTAGAAACGTCATCCAAATGATTCGTTATATTATCGTGTGATACAATAATGCGCTTCATTTCCATAACAAGTCACTCTTTTCGCAGTAAGAATATTAAGAACGGTCCGCCAATAATCGCCATCAGCGTTGAGGCTGGTATTTCAAGCGGCGCTACTATTGTACGCCCCAGTGTATCCGCAAGTAGAATAATCAACGCCCCTAAAAGTGCAGTGAATGGTATGAGCACCTTGTGATCATACCCTACTAACCTACGGGCAATGTGTGGCACAAGCAATCCAACAAACGAAATCACACCCGCCACTACAACCGATATCGCTGCCAACAACACTGCTACTGCCGCTATAATTAAACGGGCACGTGCAACATGGAAGCCAATACTTTTTGCTGTCTTATCTTGCAACACCAATAAGTTACACCAGCTGTATAATGCAAAAGCTAACACCAATCCGATCGTTCCGTACGTCGCAATCGTCGAGACATCACTCCATGTACGCATCGTCAAATTTGAACCGATGATACTGGAAGCTGAGACATTTAATGAACCACCAAAGCTGATGAAAGCTTCAGTGAGTCCCGTGAACATAGCATTGATCGCGATTCCAACAAGAATTAATTTTAACGGGCTAAGACCCGATTTCCACGATAGTGCAAACACTAGAAAACAAGCGAATGCACCGCCCATAAATGCAAATAAAGGCGTCATGAAAAAGAGCGCCGGGAAGAATGAGATAATGAATAACTGTACAAACGCCGCACCGGAAGATATTCCGATAATCCCTGCATCGGCCAATGGGTTACGCATGACAGACTGTAGCAAGACACCCGATACCGATAATGCCGCACCTGCAAATATTGCGACAATCAGGCGCGGAAAGCGCAAATCACGAATCGCTTCCATCTGACTGTTACCTTGTTCAAAGAGTGCACCAAAAAATTCAAAGAATCCCATTTTGATGCTGCCTGTCGTAGCTGAATACACGATAGTTACGACAAGCAACAGGGATACGATTATATAACTAGTTATTCTTTTTCTCATGACGGACTTCCTTTTCAAACGAAATTCATCGAGTTATCGATAGAATATCTTCATTAGCTCACTTAATGCCTCAGGTACTTGCAAAGAAGCCGTTGTACCGAATAACTCTTCTTCTAAATCATATACTTTACCGTTTTTTACAGCATCGAAATGTTTCCATACATCATTTGTTTGAAACTCTTCGTTGAACATTTCCACGACCTCATCCGGCATGCCATGTGATAGACGCAAGATAATGTCTGGATTACTATTATGAAGATACTCCGTATTGGATGATAAGTATTCAGGATCCTGCCCTTCCATTACATTCGTTCCCCCTGCACGTTTCACTAGGTCACCTGCGTAGGAATTTTCTGTAGCTACTAAATAACTGCCTGGAATACCGAGTAAGATCAAAACGCTTGGCCCTTTACGGTTCGCAGCCACAACTTCCGCTGCTTCAATTTTCTTCTGTAGATCCCCTACTAATTTATCTGCTTGTGCTGTACGATCATAACGCACTCCAAGACCTTGGATTTCCTCCATCATCGAATCGATACTTTGAAAGTTCAAAAATGTCGCGGGTATATTCAATTGCTCAAACCCACCTTCAAGATCATATTCCAATGTAGAAACAGATAAGAAATCTGTCGTGTCCAAGGATTTCACGATTTCCATATCGGGCGTCATGGCATTACCAATAGTAGGAAGTCCGTCGAAACGGCTTGCCATTTGTTTTTCAGATTCAGGAATAGCGATAGCATCTATATCTAACTTATCGAGAATTTCTGCAATAACGACAGTACCGGCAATAATTCGCTGATCACTTGTTGTATCTGTTTCACTCTTCACTGCGTCATCTGCTGAAACAGCCTTTTCTTCTTTATCATTACCGCATCCTGCGATAATCGCTGCTGTCATGATTGCCAACATCAGCAGTATATATTTCCACTTTTTTTGCACAATGTAATCCTCCACTCGTTATTTATCACTTATCATGCTGTTTTTCTTTGTCAGCCTGCGTAAAAATAAAATACCCGACAGCATACATAATGATAATAATACACCGATTCTCAACACATCAAACGGTATTGTCTGATCGGTCTCCTCGTTCATTGCCACCTCTTCAGTTTCACTTGCTACTTGTGCAACGACTTGATCTGGTTGTTTCTTTGCATCGTCCACTGTACGATCAAACTCCAGTTTTTCTTCCGTCAGAAGAGGAGGTACGTCTGTCTGTACTGGCTGCTTTTCTTCGGATGACTTATCCAATTTTTCATCTTTTTTCGTAACGGTAGATGGTTTCTCTGCAGTAGTAGATTTTGCAGGTTGCTCTACTCGCTTAGTCAATGAAGAAACAGCTTTACTATTTGAAGCTTCCTTACGTAGAAACTTCGCCGTTTGTTGCTGGTTGAAAACAATTTGCAAAAACTCTTCTTCTACATGTGAACTCACAGGGTTCTCCGCTTTCATCCAAACGCCTATCCCCTTCTGGAAGTCTTCTACTTCAAACTGCACAATACGCGTATCGGTTTGCGATACTACTTTAGGTTCCACTAAATTTCCTTGCTGCTCTACAGTAAATCCCTTGACCTTGCTAGGATGAAGTATTTCCAACTGTGCATAGAATCGATGATCACGTTCAATAACACGAATTACTGGATTGACATAGTCATTCATGGCAGACAATTTTCCAGCTAACAGCAGTTGATAGTGTATCGTATCATCACCTGCCTGAATTGACTGTGTCGGTTTTTGATCAAACGCTGGCAATGACTGTTGCTCGATGAGGAGCTCAGAAGAAAATGTTTGCTGTGCATGTTCTGTCGCTAATCTATACGTTCCTGCTAATTCAATCTTTTGTTGTACATCCTTAATATCAAACTGAACTAAATTTTCTGCTCTATTCAGCCGGGTACTCATTTTGTTCCCTTGCTGCATGGCAGTGATATGCGTTAGGATGTGATCATTTTTCGCTGAAATCGATAACGTATAGCGATCTTCCTTAACAGTTAACGTAGCCTGCTTAATAAATAAAACATCTGTATCCTCTGCTTCATGTGATAGAAAATTTAGTTCAACTTGATAGTCATCCGTTGCGTTAGTTTTGCTTTCATTTGCATTTACAGAATGAAAAGGAAGCCACGCTGAGATGAGTAGCAAAAGTAGAGGCAACCACACAATTCTTTTCATTTCAAACGTACACTCCTTTACATATCGTGTAAAACGACAGGAACTTCCTTCCGCATGTAAAAAAGCGAAAGGAAGTATCTGTATTTACTCTTATTTTTTCATGAAGTTCAATGAACCGTTTAGAATTTTAGCCATTTGTGTACGTTGTAGGGAATCGCCAGAGTTGATCAAGACTTTACCATTCGGCTGTTTTGCGCCTGTCATGATTTTTTCAGCGTATAACAATGCAAATGCTTGCTTCGCTTCAGGATCTGTAATGACTTTTCCATCTGCATAGAACGGAAGAGTTGTATCTCCTTTTTTGATTTCTTTACCTTCTGCAAATTGAATTGCACGGTACAACATCAAAGCACCTTGCTGACGAGTCAACGTGTTATTCGGGTTGAACTTTTCATTCGTTTGTACAATGCCTGCTTCCGCTAGAGCATTGATTGCGCTGATCCGTTCTTTATCTGTGATTTTACCTAAGTCTTTAAATCCAACATCTTTAGTTGTGTCGAGATTTAACGCACGTGCTACCATTAATGCAAACTGTGAACGTGTAATGTTGTTGCGCGGATTGAACTTATCCGCACTTTTTACAATCCCTTTATCAAGCAACGCAAGGATTGCTTCTTTGTTGCCGTCTTTATCAATATCTTTAAATGGATTTACAATTGGTGTTGGGTTTGGTTTCACTTCATTAGTGAAGTCCAGTTGTACTTTATGGTTTGCATCATACTTAACAGGTCCTTCATTTACAATAACGTGAAGGTCAGCATTCACTAACTTTGTTAGGTCTGCTACTTTAAATGTATATGTGCGGGCCCCTGTTGATTTGTCATCTGTTGCAATTGGAATTTCCTTGCCAGCAATTTTGAAGCCGTGGATGTAACCGCCTTTCGGGAAAGTAAGAGTTACTTCATTACCATCGGATACTTTCTTTACGGAAGCTGTCGAGGACATGTAATCCTTCATGATCGACTCTTCTTTTGTTCCATCTTTGTAAACTTTTACGTTTACTTTACTAATTGTTTCTGCATCTGTGTCTGCTTTAGCGACCGTTGCTTTGAAATCGAATGGATACCACTTGTCCATGTTAGCAGGTGCATATACAACATGGATTTTGCCTGAATGTATTTCATCCGCTACTACTGGGAAAGTATAAGTCGTTGTGCCGTCCGTATTTTTAACTTCCGTTGCATCAGCAAACTCTTCTCCTTGTTTCGTTTGAAAGCCTGCAATCATAGGAGCTGATTTAACTGCAACCGTTACCTTCGCATATGTTACTCCATCTTTTTCCACCAACGTACCTTGTGGAATGAGGTGGCTACTGATTGCAGGTTCTGGTGTAGTTGTACCTGATTTATAAACATGAAAGTCAACTACTTGATCCACAGCAATCGTCTGTTTCAAAGCCGACACTGCTTGATCACTTGTGCTGATCGGGTTAGCGGATGCTGCTGTTGGAATAGCGATAGAAGCTGCTAATAGTGAAGCAAGTACTACTTTCGTTGCGCGAGATGATGTTTTTTTCGTCATAATTATTGTTCCCCCTGTTTTCTTTGGAATCTAGTTCTATACAATAAAAATGCAGAACCTGCTAATACAAAGATTAATAGGTACGGCGTTGAATCACTAGTTTGTGGATTCTTTACTGGTTTTTGGGTAGTAGGCTTTTTCGTTATAGTACCTGTGCTCGTATTGGTATTCGTGTTCGTGTTAGCACTTGGTGGAATAGTATTCGTTGCAGGAGGTTTTACAGCTGGTGGTGTAACGGCAGCTTTTTCTTCAAACACCAAGTCAACTGTATACTCGTGGTGATAATTGATATCCTCGACATCAACTTTCATAGGAATCTTCACTGGTTTAGAAATGTCACTTACACTAAACTCTACAACTCTTGTATCGGCTTTAAGATCTTCATTGACTACTTCTGCTCCGCCCGCTGGCTCAAACTTCGTAATCCAAGAGCTGTTCTTAAGAGTTAGCTGTACGATGGCAGAACCATTCGTTACGGTGACGAGTGCTGGCTTTTGAAAGTAATCATTAGCAATAGATGCATTAGAGCTATCTGGCTGGTTTACTTGATAGTTTAATTGCTGAGTACCATCCGCTATTTTAGCGGACGCTTGTGGCAAGCCAACTGTCAGCACGAAAAAACTTACAACTAAAAAGTACAAAAATGTTTTTTTCACTTGTACATAATCTCCTCTCACTTGTCATTTTTCATGCTACATAAATCCAATAATTGATTGCCAATTGTCGGATAGACTTCTACTTCTAAAGTATCTCATAAATAGCCCCATACATGAAAGGAAGGCACTCAAACGTCTATTTTTTTATGACGACTATGTGACGATTTTAAGAGATAAATGAGAACGGTTATCATTTAATATATCTTTTATTGGCCATTATGTCAATCATATTTTGGAAAATTATTTCAATTTATATTTCATGCTTTTTAGTTAGTCACGAACTAAGGGGCTTTGCATAGTCTAGATAGATACGAGTTAAGAATGAAAGGAGTTTTATAATGAATCTTGAATCTTTTAGCGGTGTCGTAATGGTGATAAATGATTTTTACACCGGGCAAAACAACGACTCAGGTTGCTACATGCTAATGACAGTCGATAATGGTCGCGGAAACGTTGTTAACTTTGTAGTAGAACCAACAACTTATTTCGTCCATCAAGTGAAAATTCATGTTGGCGATCACGTTACAGGATTTTATGATGCGGACGCCGCCACTCCTATGATCTATCCTCCTCAATTTAGAGCCATTGTTATGTCAAAGGATTCTAAAAGCGAAAATATCAAAGTGGACTCCTTCAATCGTCGCTTACAAAGTAGCGATGGAACGCTTCAGCTAAATCTATCTCCACAAACTGAAATACTGTCTACAAATGGTCAGTATTTTACAGGAAATATAGCAGACCGGAATTTGATTGTGCTGTACGGTTCGGCAACAAGAAGCATTCCCGCGCAGACTACGCCACATAAAATCATTGTAATTTGTACATGAAGATTATAACTATTAGAAAACAGGGATACGTCGCTATGACGTATCCCTGTTTTATAGTCGATAAAATTCTTGTGTTCTAGTATATATCTCTTCATAGACTTCTTCTAGATCAATCCCTTTGATGACTGCTATGCTCTTCATACTCTCATGGACCATAGAGGGGTGCGTTAACTTACCTTTGAACATCTCCTCAAAGGGCCAAGGCCCATCGGTTTCTACCATTAGTTGACTGAGTGGAACACTTTCTACTAATTGTTGGATCTTTGGCCTATATACCACTTCAGGCGTTACTGAAATCATATAGCCATTTGAAATAATTCGATGCAAAACACGATCTTCTCCTTTAAACCAGTGGAAGTGGGCGCGAGAAACTGAATACTTTTCCAGTAACTCACACACTATTTCCGCATCTTCGTACACCGCATGTAAAGCGATTGGTAAATCAAGTTGTCCAGCCTTTCGGATAAAACACTCTAACAAATGTACATAAGGAGCTAAATCCAGGCCGGGCCGTTCTCGTCTCAAATAATAAGGCAACCCCACTTCTCCAATAGCCGTTAGACTTTCTGCATGATCATCAATTAGTCTTAAAATAGATAATGCTTCTTGTTCTGTCGGCAAAACTTGTTCGGGGTGGTAACCAATTGCTGGTTTGATTCTATCATCTGTTTTTGCAAGGTTTAGTTGTCTTACAGAAGACTCAAGATTATTCGAGACCGAAACTAGTGCAGTTACATCATTTTGCTCCAATTCATTCAAAATCTTACTACGTTGATCTATTTCATACATATCCATATGAATATGTGCATCGATTACATATCTTCTCAAGACCCATTACTCCCCCCGCTTTGATTTACTATGTTCCACGTGAAACGTCTACCCGTAAATGAACCTTGTCTATTATATCTGCGTCCTACTAATTTACATTAGGAAAAGCAGGTGGTGGTTTATGAATTCGCACCGCATACAAACAAGAGTCGTACATGCTATAAAACAACTTGGTACGTTTGGCTGGCAACAAGCACTTTCTTGTATCTTCCCTGTCATAATTTTCGCTTCGCTTGCACTAACACAAATTATCACTCTGCCATTTCTGCCAAGGTATGATTGGTTGCTTCTAATTTTTGTAGCAACTCAGTGGTGGATGGTACGCTCGGGTCTTGAAACACGGGACGAACTAAAAGTAATTACGCTCTTTCATATGATCGGTCTTACTTTGGAGATCTTCAAAGTACATATGGGTTCATGGTCTTACCCTGAGGAAGGGTATTTCAAAATTTTAGGTGTCCCCTTATACAGTGGCTTTATGTATGCGAGTGTAGCAAGCTATTTGTGTCAGGCCTGGCGTCGACTTGATGTACAACTCATTCAATGGCCTTCCTTCTACATAGTCGTTCCGCTATCCATTGCCATCTACGGAAATTTCTTCACTCACCACTATTGGATTGATATGCGTTGGTGGTTGTCTGTACTCGTTCTAATCGTTTTCTGGCGTGCGTCGGTACGCTATCAGGTAAACGATGTATCGTATCGAATGCCGTTAGCCCTTTCATTTGTTCTTATAGGTTTTTTTGTTTGGATTGCTGAAAACATTGCTACTTTCTTTGGTGCATGGACCTATCCAAACCAGAGTGAGACATGGCACCTAGTCGGAATCGGAAAATTAAGTTCTTGGTTGTTACTGGTCATTGTTAGTTTTCTTATCGTCGCTACGTTAAAGCAAATTAAAAAAGAGTAGCTCATTTTTTTGTACTGCGAATCATATATCATACTGATTTCCCAGGAAATATAGACGTCGTAACTAGTAAAAACGCAATAGCCCTATATGATGGGCTATTGCGTTTTTCATTCCGTATTAATGTGTAGTTGGTTTAGGATAATCGAAGCCTTTCGTATCTACTTCAACCGTCTTCATCTTTTGCTCTTCAACAGGCTTATCCATAGCGTCTGTTTCATTAGCCACGATAGCATCTACTGTTTCCATGCCTTCAATCACTTTACCGAAAGCTGCATACTCGCCATCCAGAGAAGCCGTTTCATCTGTCATGATGAAGAATTGTGAACCAGCGGAATTCGGATCCTGTGCACGTGCCATCGACAAGACACCACGCTCATGCTTCATATTGTTTTCAAAACCGTTTGAAGAGAATTCTCCATCAATAGAGTAACCAGGTCCGCCTGTCCCGTCACCCGAGGAGTCGCCACCTTGGATCATAAAGCCTGGAATGACGCGATGGAAAATCAACCCGTCATAGTAGCCGTCTTCAATTAACGAAATGAAGTTTGCTACTGAATTCGGTGCAACAGTCGGCTCTAATTCTAAAACGATTTGTTCGTCATTTTCCATTGTAATGGTTACAACTGGATTCTCTTTTACATCTGCTGAGTAATCTACCGCTTGTTCTTTAGGTTCTTCTTTCGGTGTCTCGGTAGTCGTTTCTGCTGGTTCTTCTTCAGTCGCTTTTCCACAACCTACTAAAAGAATGGCCAACGCCAGTATACTCATCATAAAGTACAATGCTTTGTTACGCTTGAACATATTTTCCCAACACTCCTAACTTTTATCTTTCATTATATCCTATTAATTCTCGGTGTCTGTATCGCGATAACGAATCGCTAACCCTTTTAAAAAGTTACGTGCATATCGATCTCCACATGGTTTGTAATTGCGGTGCCCTTCTTTACGAAGAACAGCACTTAATTCATTTTTAGAAATCGTCACACCGACACTTTCTAGAATATCAAGCATATCTTCACTTGTGAGCGCTAACGCAATTTTTACTTTTTTCAGCAAAATATTATTTACATTACGATGGCCCTCTTCAGACATTAAAAATGGTTGGGGAGCATTTCCTGTGTTCTCAGGTACTCCTCTTTTTGAAATGATGAGTCCATTAAGAAATGACTCTAACGTAATGTTGTCAATTTCTTTGGCATATTCATTCATTTGCATTTCATCCGTGCTATCCTCATTCGTTTTTGTTAGCATTTCTTTAACTTCCGCTCTGTTTGTTTTCAGTCCGCCTAGCGCAAACATTTCAACAACTGCCGAGTCTTTCAAATCCAGTGCATAACGCAGTCTACTTAAAATGTCATTATTATTCATGTGATCACCTGTTCCTTCTCTAGTATATTGCTGTGATTCTTAGTATAGCCTGTTTGGTTATAGAATGTCCTCATTCAGTCGACTGTTGTTTGATCTGCTTCTATCGTTTGTAAAAACTGGTCTCCGAAATTACAAATCGATGTCACGACTGGTTCTAATAGCAGACCCGTTTCACTTAATTGATATTCCACTTTAGGTGGTACAACAGGATAAACGTAGCGTGTCACAATATTATCCTCTTCCAACTCACGCAACTGTCTGATTAACATGCGTTGATTGGCGTCAGGAAGCTTTTTCTGCATCTCGCTTAGTCGTAATGGCGATTCGTGTAGCAAGCACCAGATAATCGCAATTTTCCAACGCCCGCCAATGACGGATAAAGCTAAATCCTTACTAGTGAAATATTGTTTATCTTTATAATGAATGACCATATTGCTTCACTTCTTTCTATACTATTCATGTTCATAGTGACAAAAGAGTCAGTATTGCATGGTGAATTATAATATGTAATGATAGAAATGTAAACACTATAAAGCAAAAGAAAGAAGGGCTTCATTTGAAAAGTAGAGCAGCTGTAGCATTCAAACCTGGAGAACCACTTAAAATTGTAGAAATCGATGTAGAAGAACCAAAAGCTAATGAGGTATTAGTCAAAATTCTTTACACTTCTGTCTGTCACACAGACGCATATACACTATCGGGCGATGACGCGGAAGGAGTATTCCCTGCCGTTTTAGGTCATGAAGGTGCTGGTGTCGTAGTTTCAATAGGTGAAGGAGTTACTTCCGTCAAACCTGGCGATCACGTGATTCCACTGTACACACCTGAATGTGGAAAATGTAAGTTCTGTCTATCCGGTAAAACTAACCTATGCGGCGCAATTCGCGAAACACAAGGTAAAGGATTAATGCCTGACGGTACTACACGCTTCTCTTACAACGGTGAACCCATCTATCACTACATGGGAACAAGTACTTTCAGTGAGTATACTGTCGTGTCTGAAATCTCCCTAGTTAAAGTAGAAGATCATAACGTACCACTTGATAAAGTATGTCTATTTGGTTGCGGCGTCACTACAGGTATCGGAGCTGTTCATAAGACAGCGAAAGTAGAAGAAGGTGCTGTTACAGCAGTCTTCGGTCTAGGAGCTATTGGTTTAGCCGTTATTCAAGGACTAAAGCAAGCGAAAGCAAGCCGAATCATCGCAATCGATCTCAATGAAGATAAGTTTGAACTAGCGAAGAAGATGGGCGCAACCGATTTCATCAACCCTTCTAAATTCGACAAGCCAATTCAAGAAGTCATTGTAGACATGACCGACGGCGGTGTAGATTACAGCTTCGAGTGTATCGGTAATGTCGAAGTCATGAAAGCTGCTCTTGAATGCTGCCATAAAGGTTGGGGCGAGAGCATCATCATTGGTGTCGCAGGTGCTGGTAAAGAAATTCATACACGTCCATTCCAACTAGTTACAGGTCGCGTATGGCGTGGATCTGCATTTGGCGGAGTAAAAGGAAGAACTGAATTGCCAGGGATGATTGATGACTACATGGACGGTGAAATTGATTTAGATTCGTTCATTACGCACCAACTAAACTTTACCGATATCAATGAAGCATTTGATTTACTGCATAAAGGTGAATCAATTCGATCAATACTAACATATGGAGAGTGAGATCATGAATGTAGAACGCGTTGAGCAAAGACGATCTTTTGGTGGGAAACAAAACAAGTACAACCATTATTCAGAAGTCCTCAAGTGTGATATGACATTTAGTATCTTCTTACCGTCAAATACAGAGCAAAAAGAAATACCTCTCATTTGGTTTTTATCGGGATTAACATGTACGGATGATAACTTCAGTCAAAAAAGTGGTTTCCAAAGCTTGGCTGAAAAACATCAAGCGGCAGTAATTATTCCAGATACATCACCACGCGGAGAAGACGTAGCGGACGATGAGGCGTTTGACCTTGGACAAGGTGCTGGCTTCTATTTGAATGCTACGGAAGAGCCTTGGGCAAAGAACTATCAGATGTATACGTATGTTACACAGGAGTTAAGTAAAATTGCAGCTACTCTTGTGCCTAACTTCTCAGGAAAAGAAAGTATTATGGGTCACTCGATGGGCGGTTATGGTGCCTTGATGATCGGAATGAAGAATGCAGACCGTTTCAAAGCGATTTCCGCGTTCTCCCCCATTTCAAGTCCAAGCGATGTTCCTTGGGGAATCAAAGCATTTACGACATACCTAGGTGAAGACAAAGCGACGTGGAAAGAGTGGGACACTGCCGAGTTAGTGAAGGAAGCAGGTATTCCTCCCATACTTATTACGCAAGGTACTGCAGATGGCTTTTATCCGGAGCAGTTGAATGAGAAACCGTTCCTTGAAAATGCGAAGCAGCATAATCAAGCAGTGGAATATAACAAAGTAGACGGCTATGATCATAGCTATTTCTTCATCTCTTCTTTCCTGGAGGAACACTTTGATTTCCATATGAAGAACTTGGGATAATTTGAATACATGTAGATAGTTGAAGAATATATAAGGGGGCGCTTCCCATTGGCCAACGGGAATGCGTCCCCTTGCACTGTCTATCAACGGTTCATCTTCCTATTGCATTCAGCTACATTCCGAATGTCCACATTATTTCTGATGTGGATGTTTTTGTTTTTAAGAGCATATGAACTAAGATAGAAGGAACGTATTAAAATCTATTACATAGGAGGGACTGTTACGATGGATCTAAAGAAAATGTTAGCCGATGAACGTGTGAAGCCGTATGTTCTGAAAGCCCGGTACGGTATTGAAAAGGAAGGACAACGCGTAGATTTGGAGGGGAATTTAGCGACGACGGATCACCCCGCAAGCGTTGGAACGGCAGATGAACATCCGTATATTCAGCGCGACTTCTCGGAAACGCAAATGGAATTGATCACCCCTGTCCTGAACACACGAGACGAATTATTTGATTATCTATCAGCTATCCATGACGTGGCATACCGCTCCATAGGAAAAGATGAAATGTTATGGCCATTAAGCATGCCACCTGCGCTTCCCGAAAAAGAGGAAGATATCAAGATTGCAAAATTGGAAAACTTCGAAAATGTTCTCTACCGACGCTCGTTGGCTAATTCATACGGTCGCCGAAAACAAATGATTTGCGGGATCCATTTTAATTTTGAATTCAGTGATGAATTGCTCGGGAAATTATTTGATTTGCAGTCCGAAACCAATAATTATCAATACTTCAAAACAAATATTTATTTAAAACTCACTAGAAATTACTTATACTACCGCTGGCTTGTGACGTACTTTTATGGTGCCTCCCCTACTAGTGATGAGAATTTCTACGGTTGCGATGATCAGCCAAATGAGCCGGTTAGAAGCATTAGAAGCAGCAGATTCGGCTATGTCAATCACGATGATGTGAAAGTTTCATTTAGCTCGATAGAGAAGTATATTGACGATTTATCTTGCGTAGTAAATAGAGGTTTGCTCGTAGAAGAAAAAGAATTCTATACCGCGATGCGCTTACGTGGAAGCGAGCGTGTAGAGGAATTCTTGACTGAAGGTGTTCGTTATGTAGAGCTACGAAATATTGATTTGAATCCATTTGAAACGAATGGAATTAGCTATGAACAAGCGGAATTTCTTCATATTTTCTCTCTATATCTTCTGCAGAAAGACGAACATCCAGAAAGTGACGAGTATGGAAAAGTAGGCGATGCGCGAAATGACGTAGTCGCACTTGAGCATCCTTTGTCACATACGACATTTGAAACAGAAGCGCATGAGCTAGTTGATGGTATGGAAAAAATGACTAAAGAATTGGGCTTCCCTGTTTCCGACTCGTTATTTAGCAATTTGAGAGCCATGCTAGAAGATCCTTCGAAGACACTAGCCGGCAGATTGTATACGGAAAGCCAAAAAAGTAGTCAACATCAAGTGGCTTTGGAAATGGCAAGAGAAACCTACGCCAATCTATGGGAAAAACCTTATGAGTTAACGGGCTTTACGGATATGGAATTGTCTACACAAATCCTCATGTTTGATGCATTTCAACATGGTATCGAAGTAGAGATTTTGGATCGTCAAGATCAATTCTTGAAGCTGAAATTACGAGATCATGTAGAATTCGTCAAGAACGGTAACATGACTAGCAAAGATACGTATGTCTCGACTTTGATAATGGAAAATAAAACGGTTACGAAAAAAATTCTTCATCAAGAGGGTTTTTGTGTACCTGGTGGTGACGAGTTCAACAATATAGAGGATGCATTACGTGCCTTTGAGATGTTCGCTAAGACGCCTTTCGTTGTCAAACCCAAAACAACGAACTACGGAATCGGCATATCTATCTTTAAAGATGGTGCCAGTTACGAGGACTACAAGCAAGCCATCACACTTGCATTCAATGAAGACTCGTCTGTCTTGGTAGAAGAGTTCCTGAATGGCACAGAGTACCGTTTGTTCGTGCTACACGATAAAGTACTTGCCATTATGCTACGCGTACCTGCAAACGTCACAGGAGACGGCACACACACGATTAAGGAACTGGTTGAAGAAAAGAACCAAGATCCACTGAGAGGTACAGACCACCGTACGCCATTAGAACTTATCCAGTTGGGCGAACTAGAAGTTCTCATGCTGAAAGGTCAAGGCTATCAACTGGATTCAATCCCTAAAGACGGTGAAATTGTCTACTTACGTGAAAACTCTAACGTCAGTACTGGCGGAGACTCAATTGATGTAACCGATCAGTTTTCCGATGATTATAAGAAGATTGCAGTAGAGGCAGTAGCTGCTCTAGGCGCAAAAATTAGCGGAATTGATTTCATTATTGAAGACCTCGATGTACCAGCAGCAAATCCAGGTGCGTATGGCATTATTGAAGCGAACTTTAATCCTTCGATGTATATGCATATCTACCCTTATAAAGGGGAATCTCGTCGAGTGACGACGGATATCCTGCATTATTTGTTCCCTGAGTTATCATAAGATCATATGTGCGTATAAAACCCTTAAAGAACAAGCCTATTCAGATAAACTGAGTAGGCCTGTTCTTTTTTCGATATATGACTAATTAATTTTACATAGAACCAAATTCATTCAGCGCTATTAACTAGTATTTCTACCTATTCCTCTTACGTTCAGTGTATAATTAATACTATGAGACTACTACCCATAAGGAGAGAGGAAAATGAGATTCTTATTTAAAAAATGGTATATGTTATGTTTACTCATAACTCTACTACTACTGGCCCCACTATCAACAGCAAATGCAGCTGCATTAACCGATGAAGCAACTGACATACCAACTGATAAAGAATGGACCATTACGTTCAATCACCCTGTCGTTGAATCTCCCAATTTATCTGACACTATTTACGTTATGAACAGTAAAAATGAAATACAGGATGTTACACTCTCTGTTCTTGATCGTGTCGTTACCGTTACTGCACCTGAGGTAGGGTACGAAGTGGGTCAAACGTATACTTTACATATTATAGCGGATACTTTGGGACAAGTCGGCAATGAAACTAAAACTTTAAAACACCCCATTACAAAACCTTTTACGATCACAACAGATGTCTATACTGTTGTCGACATTCGTGAAAATGGAACTTATTCAGTTACCTCAAGCCACCCTACTTTTGACAAAGCAAATGCCAGCTTACAAGAGGGACAAGGCATCATGTTAAATGAACAATATGTCAAAATTCCATCTGGCTTTGTAGCAACCAATACTCAAACCGTCACAATTATTTACAAAGAGCCAACTTTTACACAAAAGTATGAATATGCAGGTGTCGCTACTGATACAGAACTTACGTATACAGACGCTACAGCAGACTACGTTAAGGTGAATATAGGTGAACAAGACATGTACGTCAAACACGAAGATGTCACACTCATTCCTACTGCTACAGCGAAAGGTCAATCATATTATAAAGCGAATCAACAAGGCTTATGGCATTATGTTTATCACCATCATAGTGGAAAATACGACGGTGCGTATGTAGTCGGTAAAAGACCTGATTTTCTAAACGAAGGTATAAAGTATTATAGTGACGACGGAGCAAAATTTATTAATAGAAATGGCGAAGCTGTAGGTGAAAGTTATGCCTACTTCCAATATCTATCACCACGTGTTCCAACAAACTATAGCGCGACAGAGTTAGATACGTATATCAACAGTCAACTTGCAGCGAAAGAACTGACAGGTGGCGGATATACAAATGCTACAGTAAAAAGTCCATTAAAGGATCTCGGTGCTACATTAAAATCCATTGAAAAAGAGCATCGCATAAATGCCCTGCTCATACTATCGCTCGCTATCCATGAAAGTGATTATGGTATGAGTTGTCACGCACAAAACTACAATAATTTATTCGGGTTAACTGTAACGGATACTAACACTCAATGTTCAACACATGTCGATACCTCCTCTTCTAAATACTTTGCAACTATTGAGGACAATATCACATCGCTGGCGAATGAATTAAATACCTATTACTTAAACCCCTTGAATATGCATGAATACCAGTACAATGGCGTAGCACTCGGCAATAAATTGATCGGGATGAACGTTCGCTATGCTTCAGATCCTCACTGGGGAGCAAAAACAGCAGGTCATATGTATAACATAGATCAAGAGCTTGGTGGCAAAGACTATAAAAGGCATGAGCTTGGCTTTACGGCAAGTTCAAACGTCAGCATTCGAACGGGTCCCATCGTAGACCATAACCGTGCATATCAGTATAAAATTTATGGGACGATTAAACTTCTAGAGAAAATGCCGATTACTCTGTCTGCTACACCTTCGGAAACAAATGGTTGGTTACGTGTTATTTCTGAATTACCGAATGACGGATCCGATTTGTATACAATAACTCCAAATGTTAACACGGTGACCACACATTAATAACTATCTAAGTGGAACTATAAAACAGGCCTATCCAGTTTATCTGGATAGGCCTGTTCGTACATTATTGATGAAATATATTAAAATGGATTAGTCGCAATGAAACTTGCCGTTTTCACATAAACACGTGGATTTAATTTCAATTGATTTACAATAACTTCTGCACTATCTTCCGATTGAATCATTTTAGAGTCATCATTCAGCGGGAAGATTAAAATCAAGTTCATAAAAAACATGAATTGTGTAACCCTGTACTCCACAATTCGTAAAACCGACTACTTCATATAAATGCTCAAGAATTTATCTAAGTGGTTAACTTAAACTTCTTGATAGCCTTTTTCGCTGATATGTAGACAGCACTACTCCTCCCACTATAAATAGTGAACCGACAATTTCTGACCCCGTTATTGGTTTATACAACAAGATCAAACCCATTACCATCGTTACAAAAGGTTCTAAATTAGATAATATGGAGGCCTTTGAAGCATCAACATATCTAATATTGTAGTTCCAAATCAACATGGCGATACCGTGTACCACAATGGCTGTAACAATCAGAAATGACCAATCGGAGACCTTTACACTCATTCGTATCGGCGTATCAAGTAGAAAAATAAAAGGAATCGACACAGCTAGTCCAACAACATTTGAATATAAAGTAATTGCAAGCGGATCCACTCTACTGGAAAGGAGTCTCGTCACGATAATTAGCATGGCGAAAGTAATCATCGTAACTACAATCCACCATAAACCTTTATCGATATGTATAGAGGATATATTCCCTTTTGCTACGACAAAGAAAATACCTATGAGCGCAACAATAGATCCAAGTAACATACGAATTGTTAATTTTTCTTTTAAAAAAACGCCAGCTAAAACGCCGGTTAAAATGGGCGTAGTTGCCAAGATTAATGCAGACGTTGTTGGATCAGCCGTTTCTAATCCAGCGAAAAAAGACCACTGGTTAATAAAAACGCCAAAAACACCTAAAAAATTACTGCTAGTAAATCGTATTTATTCAGTCGTTTCACATGTAATTTATATGAAGATAATCCAATCAGAAAAAGTACTATAAACAATAGTCTGAGCGAAGTGAGAAGAGCCGGGAAAAGTCCTGGACCAACATCTTTCCAAAAACAAAATTACTGCCCCACACCATTACACAAAGTGTCAGCCAAGCGTATGCTTTAAACAAATTTATCACCCTTCCTACAACGAAATGCCAACTGGCCTATTCTATACTTACTTATATTTTTCGTACACATTTTTGTTTGGATATATCCACTTACTGACATACAGCATGGCAATGTATACAGGATTAAAACACAGTAATAGTAATATTTTTATCTACATCGTTATTTTACTATTCATTACATCCTAATAGCATTGAGCTTGCTTGCATCATTCGTTATTTAGGATGTTTTTTTCAGTATATTCACAAGTATTTAAATATTATCTACACCATATAACGTACAATGTAATTATTTACTAAATAAATGTTCGTATTTTGGGTTGAAAGCATAAAAAGCCTCTGCTATAATCATAACGTATTCATTGCAATAGTGCTTTTTACTAAATTCTGCATAAAAATAGTGAGTAATAGGAATCTCTTAACACTTAGTAAATTTTAAGCGCCGTCATACTATACTTTAACGATACGTACTGATTAGCCAAATGAAATTTACAATGTACTAGGAAAAGTAATTTGCTAGGGATACTATTCGATTGGAATTATTCAGGAATGAGGAGATTATCTTTGAGGAACATGAAATTAGTTGGCTTTATTGTATGTATGGTTATTCTAGCAACGATCGTTTCGGGCTGTAACTCGACTACTAAGAATACAGCTGAAACTGAACTACGTCCGATTATTGTTCAAGGACCCATGCCTATTGAAGCTGAAAAGTTTGCTGAGAAATTAAGCGATGCAGAAGTTGAGGAATCGGGAAACTTTGTTTTTTATAAAGGTACTATCGATGACTATCCTGTAATTGTTACGAAAACTAGTAAAGGGATGGAAAACACTGCAGCCGCTACTGCATTAGCAATTGAGAAGTATAACCCTATCGCTATTATTAACCAGGGAACTTCAGGCGGACACGACCCGGACTTACATGTATTTGACATAGTGTTAGGAAAACGAACTGTCAATATTGGTTCTATGAAGACTGAGTCTGCTGAAGAAAACGAAGGAATGGATCCATCACTATGGAAGCCTATGGACCTTATGGCTTCTGAAGGCAGTGCCGGAGAAGATCCTGATGCAGAGAAGATTCGCTACTTTGATGGCGACGATGAATTATTAGCAGCAGCAAATGCGGTTAAAGATCAATATGAACTAGGTAAAGTTGTTGAAGGTACTATTGGATCTGCAGATCTTTGGAATAACGAAGTAGACCGCATAAACTGGTTCCATGAAAAGTACGGTACTTCTGTTGAGGAAATGGAAGGTGCTGCCGCAGCACAGATTTCTGATAGTTACAACGTTCCTTTTTTAGGTATACGCATTCTTTCAAATAACAAAACTAATAATGGACAATATAATCCAGAAACTGCTTCAGCCAATCAAGACTATGTTTATCTTGTTTTAAAAGAATATATCTCCAATTTAAAATAAGTGACTTTAACTCGTAAATAAAACTAGAAGAGAAAGGTTTGTTCCATAAACCTTTCTCTTCTAGTTTTTAGCGTTTAAAAGCATCAGGCAGCCTATTCAAAAAGTCTGAGAAGTGTACATGCTTGCATCTACGTTCCATATATGAAATAAAAGGTCCCTGGGCGAGACTTTGTTTTTAAAAAACTCCTACATAGCGCTGGAATGGCTTTATGAAAAATGATTGAAATAGATACAAATAGGTAATAGATTGTAAACAACGAAAATAAAAGGAGTGAGCCATTTGAAAAAATCAGCATTAGTCATTATTAATCCTTCCTCTGGAAAAGAACAAGCAACAGAGTATGAAGAGCAAATTAGAGAAACACTTCAAGATGCGTACAGTGAAATCACTGTGAAATATACGGAGGGCGAAGGTGATGCGACACGCTTTGCAAAAGAGGCTGCAGAAAATAACTATGACTTCGTTGTTTCACTCGGTGGAGACGGAAGTGTGAATGAAACTGTCAATGGACTCGCTCCATTTAATAACCCTCCAAAACTCGGAATCATTCCAATGGGCACAGTGAATGATCTTGCTCGTTCATTAAACATTCCAATGAAACCTGTTGATGCGATTAAATTGCTTGTCTCAGGTATTGAAACAAAAATTGACATTGGAATGGCTAACGATGATATTTATTTTACAAACATTTTAGGAATTGGAAGTGCTGCGAAAGCAATTCATCATGTCGACAGTGCAGAAAAATCTAAAATCGGACCCATTGCCTACTTGAAAGCGATTGGGAAAGAAATAATGGATGACCACACTTTTCCAATTAAGTTTGAGATGGAAGAACATACATGGGAAGGTGACGTATCGGTTGTCTTAATATCCCTCATCGACTCGCTTGGTGGTATTAAAACAATTGTAAACGAAGTTGAAAACGGAGACGGAAACTTCCATATCTTCGCGTTTAAACACCTTAACTTGACTGAGCTTGCGAAAATGACCCCTTCAATCATAATGGGCAAATTAAAGGAATCAGAAAACGTTCAATACTTTAAAACACGACAAGTCAACATAACGACTTCTGCCGGTGAGACACAAGAAAGTGATATAGATGGTGAACAAGGACCGAATTTACCACTCAATTTAAAAGTTTTGCAACAACATATAACCATCATTTCGAACAAAGCTTAAATCAAACTTAAAATTACCAAAAAAGATTCCAGGTTTCTTCATCTAGAATCTTTTTTAATTGTTATAATCTCTTATGATTCTAGTACAACTGGGTCAAACCCATTCGCAATACCTTTATCGTGCGTTTCGGTGCAATAAGAGTTAGTTGTAGCTATACATTAACTTTTCTTTTCACTATCGAACTTATAGAAAACCTATGTTTAAAATTATCTGCAATACACTTCCAGCTAATTAAAAACCTCATCTATTTATGGTAAGGCTCGCTGTGAGATATATAAGTGAGATTTTTATTCCATTTTATATCGAACTTCAACCTTATTGTATTGGATAACAATCAGTCATTTATCGGTCCAGAATTGGTCCGGAATTGGTCCAAGCTTTGTAGTATCGGTCCAGAATCGGTCCAAATTTTATAGTATCAGTCCAGAATCGGTTCATTTGTTCACTAACAATCTGCTAAATATCATTTTAATCTATAAAAACTTGCCCTTGCTCTACCTTCTAAAACAATAACTTTCTCATCCCTTAAACGTTGTAAAATACGTTTACTACTTGTAGATGAAAAGCCACACAATCTTTCGACATCAGGACGAGTAATCGAACCATTTTTATTCAAATATTCAATAATCATTGTTTTAGCTTGTATTTCATCAAAATCTTTGTCTTTTGTATACTCAATATTATCATCTAAACTTTCATACACTCGATGGGTAAACATATATTTATTTCTTGCTTCTCTTTGTAGAATGTTTCTTTTTTGACAAAGTTTACTTAAAACATTTGATGCTGATTGAATTGTAATTTGAGCCACTTCTGCAGCCTTATTTAGAGTTATCGTTTTATTAGATTTAATGTATTTTAAGATGCAAATTTCTGAAACTGAAAACTCCCCATTATTTTCTTGCTCTTTAGTAATAAACTTCAAAAATTCTATATCTTCTAAGCTACTTCTTAACGTTAAACTTACTGCCTCAGAATACAAATTATATTCAGGGGCTGATTTTCCTAAGGAAAGCATATCCTTAAAAATTATATCTACACCTTGACCAGAACGTTGAACGTATTTTAGCTTTTGAAGTGTTTCTGCAATCAATTTGTTTCTCGGCGATGAAGGATGTGTAATAATATTAGTACTGTCAACTCCAGACGGAAACGCGCCAGGGTTTTCAATAATAATTTCGTTAGGAAAAAATTTAATAAAAATTGACGAATTACTCTCATAATCACGATGTGAGATAGCATTAAGAAGGGCTTCTTGAAATACATTGATAGGATAATCTTGGACTTCTAATTTAAATAGGCCCATCTGTATATTTTTAATTCCGTTCCTGTCTTCGAAAAATTGTTGAATTCTATCTACAATTTGAATTAAAGGGATTTTTAGCTCTAAACGCTTATTATATTCCGTTTGCCCATCGCTATAAGTAAGAATTATTATTTCCGCTTGTGGCATATATTTAGCAATCGCTTCTTTTGTACCAATAAATAACACCCCCGCTACAGTTAACTGAATTTCATTATCAACAACATCTACTAAGCGTAAATCCTTTAGAAAGGTGATATTATCTGATTGATATAAAGTAGACTCTTTATCACGAGATTGTATTTTTAGTTTCAATCGCTCTACTTCCGTAAAGTCTATATCATCTTTAGTCGTCGGTTCGATAATTTTTGCAGAGTAGTCGCCTTTAAATCCTTTAATTTTATTAGAGGTATATTCTGATGGATAAAATGGTTTTGTATTTTTCCCTAATCTTTTATATACAATACCTTTTGAAGTGGCTACAATTTCTGGAGACTTTTCAATTTTTATTTTAAAAATTTCTTTGCCATCAATCTTTATTACATCAATATCAGTAAAAAGCTTAGGTATAGTCTTGTCATAAATGCTTTCAATAATATTTTGTTCATCGTAATCAAAACATCCGGTTACTTCTCCATCGTCTTCTACCCCGACTAAGATGATACCACCGTCAGTATTGGCAAATCCTACAGATTCATTTGTTAAAATATTCATAAGTTCTTTCTTGTTTGCTTTAACCCAACTTTTAAACTCTACATGCTTAGATTCACCCTGTTGGATTATTTCAAATATATCCATTGAATACACCTCCTAACTTGATATGACTATTATACCAAGATTAGAAGGTAAAAAGGAAACACTTAAGTGTGCCTAATAAAAACCTAATTTACTTATGATAAGGCTCCCCCTTAATAATCCGAAACCCTCGATAAATCTGCTCCACCAACACCAACTTCATCAACTGATGCGGAAATGTCATCTTAGAAAACGATAACTTCTCATTCGAACGCTGTAGCACACTACTATGTAAACCCAGTGATCCGCCAATAACAAAGACAATCTTACTTTTACCATACGTCATCAACGAATCAAGACTAGCTGCAAATTCCTCAGAAGTTTTCATTTTACCGTCGATTGCTAGTGCAATGACGTGTGCGTCAGGTGCAATCTTCGCCAAAATTCGATCAGCTTCTTTCTTTTTGACAATTTCCATGTCAGCATCACTTAGTGTTTCTGGTGCTTTTTCGTCCGCCACTTCAATTAATTGCATTTTTGCATAGCTATTTAGGCGTTTTGTATACTCTTCTATTCCTTGTTTCAAATACTTCTCTTTTAACTTACCCACGGTGACAATTGATATATTCACAGTTTATCCACTCACTCTCTAAAAGTTACCCACAATACTTATGCACATATCCACAGGTTAGTCTACATATTGTGTTCGATTATTTGTTCCCTACTACATGTGAAATTCTTTAATTAGTATACCACAACTTTGTGGATAACTTTTCAACCATTATTTGTTTTGAATAGAAAAATACTTTTCATTTCAAATATGCGAATGCTCTAACCTACTGTTCTGTAAGGCTTTAACACTTGTCACTTCAAATTTATTTACTATTTATTACACATTTTATTTTACACAATATTATGCACATTATTTTGATTTTATCCACAATTGGATAACTTCATAAAAAAATCAGGCATCGTAGCGCTTTTTCGCTAGATGCCTGATGTGGACGAGAAGTTGTTCACTATGTGGACAATGTATATTCTCTTAGAACGTATTTCCGTCTTTCAATACCATTTCCAAGTCCAGTTTCTTTCCATCTCGATAAACTGTAATCTTCAATGGATCACCAATTTCTTTTTTATTATACAAATACTTACGTAGACTGACCATATCCGTCACTTTCTCTTCATCCAGCTGAACGATTGTATCATACTTCTTCACTCCGGCTTGTATTGCCGATGAATTCGGCATGACATCTGTTACGACGACACCTTCCGTTACCTTTTCAGGTAAGTTCAATGTTTGTTGCTGTTGCTGAATAGGAATTTGTTGAAGATCAAGTAACGATACGCCCATTGTCGGTCGATTTACTTGTCCTGTTTCTTCTAAGTGTTCGATAATCGGTAATGCAATATTGATTGGAATAGCCAGTCCGATTCCCTCTACTGTTGCCTCAGAGATTTTCATGGAGTTAATCCCGATCAATTGACCTGCCATATTAATTAAAGCGCCACCCGAGTTCCCTGGGTTGATCGCTGCATCTGTCTGCAAGACGTCTGCTTGCCAATCAACGTTTCCATCCTTGTTGAGATCCATTGGAATGGATCGGTCTTTACCAGAAATTACGCCAACCGTGACGGATCCCGCAAAGCCAAGTCCTAATGGATTACCGATCGCAATAACTGATTCCCCACGTTTTAACGCATCGGAATCACCGAATTCTATTACTGTATCAACATGTTCTGCATCAATTTCGACAACCGCTAAATCTGTCCACAGATCACTGCCAATTAACTTCCCTTCAACCTTTGTCCCGTCATCAAAACTAATTTCGAGTTGTTCGGAATTCTCTACGACGTGGTGATTGGTGACGATATATGCTTTGTCACCTTCTTTTTTATACAGCACACCAGAACCCGATCCAGCTTCTTGAGTAGACGTTGTGGAAGACCAGAAGTCTTGGACCGTCTGGATATTTGTAATACCAACGACAGCATTTGCAACGTCACCTACAACATCCGTAACTTCGCTTGAGATGTCCATTGATACTTGGGCGTGTTCCGAGTTGCTTTTGACTTCCGTTGTTTTAGACGTAGCAACATCACTAGTACTTGATGAGTCAGTTGCGTACATCATGACCGAAAATACGATGACTCCACCCAATAAGGCACCGAGTAAAGCTGGCCAAAAACTGCCTCTACGTTTTGGTTCGCGTTTCGTTTCAACCGGTGGAATAGGCTGTTGCCGTTCCATTTCTTCTCTTCCTTCTTCTCTTCTTTCATCGTCCATTCGCATTTCCTCCTTATCAGAAAGTATTCCTACACGTACTGTACCCCAATGACTATCTGAAAATGCAAAAAGCCTCACTAATTTAGCAAGGCTTTTCGCATTTTCATTAGACTAGCACGAGTTCCGTGGATTCTGATGCATCCGTATCATGCAAGTGGACAAATTCCCCTGCACGAATGCCGCAGTCTTCAAGGGTCTGTGCTACGCTCATGCGCGCCAAGTCTTTCATATTGTTATCCAAGCTAAGATGGGCTAAATAAATATGCGCTTCTTTTTGAGCAACCACTTCACTCATTGCAACGGCTGCATCTTCATTTGATACGTGGCCCACGTCACTTAAAATACGACGCTTGATCGACCATGGGTAACGTCCCATCTGTAGCATACTGACATCGTGATTGCTTTCGAATACAAAGCTGTCAGCGCCTTGGATGTGGCCTTTCATACGATCGCTAACGTAGCCTGTGTCGGTGATGATTGCCAGTTTACGATCGCCTTCATTGAACGTATAGAACATCGGGTCTGCTGCGTCATGGGATACAGCAAATGACTGGATATCCAGTGAACCAAATGTTTTCACCGTTTCCATGTCGAAATGGAAACGCTGATCAACAGGAATCTCTCCTACTAGTCCGTCCATCGCCTGCCATGTTTTTGCGTTGGCATAGATGGGTGTTTTATACTTCCGGGCAAGTACACCAATTCCTTTAATATGATCACTGTGTTCATGTGTGACGAAAATGCCGTCAATATGTTTCATCGAGCGATTGATCGATCCGAGCAAACCTTCAATTTTCTTACCGCTCATGCCGGCATCTACGAGAAAAGCGTGCTCATCTGTCTCTATATATAACGAGTTGCCTGTACTGCCACTCGCCAAAATGCTAAATCGCATGTAGAAAACTCCTATTCTATTTGTTCTTCTAACATATCCGATTGGAACTCGATGACTTTTCCTTCAATCGCATTGACGAAGTGCTGTTCAATAGTTCCATCCTTCAATTTTACCTGAACATTCCACGTTGGTGCAAATACTTGCGTTTCCGTGAGCTGAACAAGTGTCGAATAACCTGACTTGACTTGCATAACAGTGGAATTTGGCTTCAATAAACTACGTGTAACAAGCGAAGAAACCGCATCATCTTGTGATAGTAAATCCTTTTTCTGATTAAAACTTGAGAACTCGTCGAGCATGCGCTGTTCGTAATGTGTAACTTTGCCATCCTTGTCCCAGTGCATGATGAGCATGGCGTTGGGACTGTAAAAGATCGTTTCATTCTTGACTTGTTGGAAGAATACAGCATTCTGGTCTTCTTTATCTATATCCCAGAGCACGTAATCTTCACCTTTGAGCACGTACTTCGCCAAGAACTCCTCAAATCCATATTCGCCTTTGTCATCGATCACCTTAACAGACTTTTTCATATGGGACAGTAACCGCGATTCTTCGACTAAGACGAACGATTGATTCGTTAATTTCTTCAAATCATCATTTGAGAATGTTACGACATGCGCAGATAGATACGATACTTCTTTTTTAGTAAATGGGATTGGTTCGTACGTAATATTTTCCAACCTCAAAGTATCTTCGACGGAAGTTTTACTGAGAACCTGCATATTTCCCACATCTAATTGCCGATCTAGATAGAGCCAATACAAGAAGACGTTCAGAATGGAAAAGACAATGATAAAAATGGTTTTAGTTCTATTCCAATCCAATCATGCCACCCCCTTGCGATTCTTCCGGAGCGAAGCGTAACCAGTTATCTTTAATCAGGTAATACCAGCAAGGTTCTAAAACAATCAATTCTTGCTCGACGTCTTGGATCATATAATAGCCCGGTGTGATTTCTTCAATTAAGTCAAAATCTACCTCTTGCGATTCACGCAATGCTTCCGCTACTTCCACTCCTGAAGGCAATTCGTTCTGTTTCGACTCGATTTTCAAGTCCAATTTGTAATAAGGTCGGATATATTTGAACACACGGCCATTTCCCCATGTTTCCGTAATTTCATTTGTGCCGGATTGATCGCTAAAAACAGGTAAGCCATCGACATATAGCTGGAACCGGACGTAACGAGATATCGGATTCATATAGGCATATCGAAATTCATCCGTCCAACCACCATGCTCATTAATGAAATCTATTGTATTCAATAGCAATTCAGATGGTATCGCAATTTCCTGACTTTCTACAGCAGGCATGACATAATTCAATCTTTTAATTTCAGTGTCGATATTCAAGAATGCATGATCATCTCCATACTCTTCATGCGTTGCATCGACTTGATTACGCCGAACTGCATTATTAGATTCACTGAACAAAGCATCGCGGAATTTATTTGGATTGATTTCTTCCTGAATATACGTATTGCGCGCAATCGTCACAGGATCATTCGGTACAGCTAGAAATGGTGCATTGCCACGGTCAATTTCTGCATATTCATCAAATGATTGGCCTACATCTATTACATTACGTAGAAAGTTTGTTTTATTCGGCAGCGTCACTTGTATCTTATAATGCAGACCACTTACCTCACTTAACAAGTGAACGACTGGCGCTTGCGTAGATTGACTCCAGTCGACCACTAGACGATTAAAGGTGGCTTCAGGGATATTGGCGTCATCAACTAGCAATACATTGTCATAGACGAGCATGGGTACTTCACCTGGAAAGTAAAGTGTCATTTGACTAGGTTGACGAAGGATTTGTGCAATCTCAAACTTATTCATTTTTTGACTTACCAATTGTAGTTCAGACAATTCCCATGAATTAATTTCATTCAGAATGGTATCCATCTTTTCTACGTCCACAGAGCCCAATACCTGATCTTTTAAATTGGTAATCATTTTATACGGTTTAATAATCTCATCAATCGTTTTCTTTTCGGAAATGGAAATATCAACAGTCTGCACTTGTTCCATCGGTTCATAATTCGGCGAATAATTCCAGACTGCAATAGTGAACAACACGCTCAGCGAGACGAGCAACAGTAATACAATGGATTTAATTGGTTCAATATACTTCAATCCCACTCACCATCCTCTTGTTGTTCAAATGGAAGCTTGAAGAAGATGGTTGTCCCTTTCCCTTCTTCACTCTGCGCCCAAATCTCTCCTTTATGCGCTACAATCATTTCCTTAGCGATTGCAAGACCGAGACCGGTTCCGCCAAGTGCACGTGATCGCGCACGATCGGCACGATAAAATCGGTCAAAAATTCGATTGACATTAGATTTTGGAATACCCATTCCATCATCTGAAATCATCACTTTAATATAATCGCCCGAGACGGTTACACCGAAGCGTACTTCGCCGCCATCTGGTGAATATTTCAAGGCATTAGAAATAATGTTGTCTAATACTTGTGTTAATTTATCTGTATCAATCTCCACAAATAAACTACTTGAATACAGATTTCGTGTGAATCGGACATTTTGCGACTTCGAGAATTCAAAACGCTCTATAACCGCATTAAAGAATCGGTTAAATTCTACCCACTCTTTATTCAATTCGTATTCTTTACTATCCATACGTGATAGTTTCAACAAGTCATTGACGAGACGGATCATTCGCTCCGTTTCATTTTGCGTGACACGTAAGAAGTTCGGCGCAATTTCTTCGTTGCGCCAAGCACCTTCCGCTAATGCGTCCAGATAACTTCGCATGGTTGTGAGCGGTGTGCGTAATTCATGAGAAACGTTCGATACAAATTCACGACGTTCCATATCAATCTTTTCTTGCTCTGTATTGTCATGCAATACAATGATCAAGCCGTTGACGAACCCTGTTTCACGTTGCGTGACGGAGATTGTCGCACGCAAAATATACGCTTGGTCTTCTGTACTGAAGTCGAGTGGAATGGATTCTTTCATTTGAATTAATTCTTCAAATGTATATTCCTCATCAATACCTAGAATACTGGCGATTGGTCGATTAATCACAAGATCGTTCGTCACACCAAGCATTTGAAGGGCAGAGTCGTTAATCAGGCTCACCCGTCCTTTACGATCGGTTGAAATGACTCCGTCTGTCATATTCTCCAGAACAGATGCCAACTTCCGCCTTTCGCTCTCAGTGGTGGATTGCGATTCTTGCAGCTGGTTAGTTAAGTGATTAAATGCGATGGCCAGCTGACCCATCTCATCCGTTCCATACACTTTAACCTTTCGGGTGAAGTTCCCTTTCGCCATTGCCTGTGCTTGTCGCCGCATATCTGAAATAGGTCGGGTGAATGCTCTTGCAATGAAGATCCCTACTATAATCGTAATGATGAGAGAAACGGCTGCTGATCCCGCCAATATTCGATTGATTTCTTCAATTTGCTTGAAGACTGATTCGATATTGGCTTCTACATAGAGTGATCCTATAATTTCATTGCCATTTTCAATCGGTTGGGCTAACGAAAGTACACGATTATGTGACTTGGGATCAAGCGTGATGATGTCTTTTATACTCCCTGATGTAATGGACTTACGCACATTATCATTCGTTGAATGTTGGCCAACTTTCATCTGATTTTCGTATGCAGTTGTAGCTAAAATTCGATATTTGGAGTTGATGACACGTATTTCAATAATATCGTCTGAAGTGAATTCGACTAACACATCTTTTAAACTTTGTTCAAGTGTGACATCGTTATCATTCCGCTTTTTTATGAGTTCTTCTTTTACACTGAACTCGACTAAATTCATCCGGTCTACAATCGAATTTGTAAAATTATCTTTTAGTGTTTGTTCCAGTTCACGAGCAAAATATAACCCAATAATCTGCATAGACACAAGAATAAGCAAGACGTAGATCAAGACAAATTTGACTTGAATCGATCGAAAAAAACCTACCTTATGCATAGTGGTTTACTCCTGTTCCGGGTCGCGTAAGTAATAGCCTACACCGCGTCTTGTAACAATCCAGCTTGGATGGCTTGGTGTATCTTCAATCTTTTCACGAAGGCGTCGAATCGTTACATCAACGGTTCGTACATCACCGAAGTAATCATAGCCCCATACAGTTTGTAGTAAGTGTTCACGTGTCATTACCTGACCGATATGTTTTGCCAAGTAATACAGTAATTCAAATTCACGATGCGTTAGTTCAATTGTAGTACCACGCTTTTGAACGAAGTATGCGTCCGGTTGGATGACCAGTTGTCCTACAGTGATATCATTCGTTTCTTCTTCCTGGTCCTCTGCGATCGTTCTTGCATGACGACGCAAATTAGCCTTAACACGAGCAATTAATTCTCTTGTTCCGAACGGCTTGGTTACATAATCGTCTGCGCCTAGCTCAAGCCCTAAAACCTTATCAATTTCCGAGTCCTTTGCAGTCAGCATGATGATAGGGAAATCATGTTTTTTCCGTACTTCTCTACACACCTCCATGCCGTCGCGTTTAGGCAGCATGATATCTAGAAGCATAAGGTCTGGCTGGATTTCTTCTACGCGATTAATGGCATCTTCACCGTCATATGCACAAAAGACGTTGAAGCCCTCCTTTTTCAGATTGAATTCTATAATGTCTGCGATGGGTTTTTCATCGTCTACGATAAATATTGTTTTATTTTGCATGATTTTTTCCTTTCTAGCCATAATTGGCAATGAATTTTGGACGTTGTACACTTATACGGCACAACGAACACTTAACGATCTTTTCTATGGGTACAACCTTATTCTAAAGCTGAAATATATCATTCCATATCCTTTAACTCTATCATGATTTGTGTGAATTCGCACTTTTTCAGATAGGGGTGGCTAGCTTGGAACGATGAAAAAACAGCACGCTCTTTCTACAGTCGTAGAAGAAGAGCGTGCTGTTTTATTCGTAAGACGGAGGTGATTCATGCTGACTCCAGTCAATATTAAGAAATTTATTGTATTCCTTTGCAAATGCCAAGGTAACAGTACCAGTTGGGCCGTTACGTTGCTTGGCAATAATGATTTCAATCATGTTTTGCATTTCAGTTTCTTTGTCATAGTAGTCTTCCCGGTAGAGGAAGGAGACGATATCGGCATCTTGCTCAATACTTCCAGATTCCCGAAGATCGGACATCATAGGGCGCTTATCTTGGCGTTGCTCTACTCCCCGTGATAGCTGAGATAGTGCGATGACTGGAATTTTCAATTCCCGCGCCAAGGCTTTCAGTGAACGGGAGATCTCAGATACTTCTTGCTGACGGTTATCACTGCCACGTCCGCTTCCCATGATCAGCTGCAAGTAGTCGATCATGATCATACCTAGACCGTGTTCTTGTTGAAGTCGTCTGCATTTTGAACGTATTTCATTGATACGGATACCTGGGCTGTCATCAATGAAAATTCCTGCATTGGATAACGATCCCATCGCCATAGTCAGCTTGCGCCAGTCATCGGCTTCAAGATTCCCCGTACGAAGCACTTGCGCATCTATGTTTCCTTCTGCACAGAGCATACGCATAACGAGCTGTTCCGCTCCCATCTCGAGACTAAAAATCGCAACATTTTCATCTGTCTTGGTTGCCACGTTTTGCGCCACGTTCAACGCAAACGCAGTCTTACCGACGGAAGGACGAGCCGCCACGATGATCAAGTCATTACGTTGGAAGCCTGCTGTAATCTTATCCAAGTCACGGAATCCGGTTGGAATACCCGTTACATCACCTTTACGTGTATGCAATAATTCAATATTGTCATACGTCTCTACTAGTACATCTTTAATATGACGGAAGTCACCTGCGTTTTTTCGATTGGATACTTCCATCATTTTCTTCTCGGCTTCACCAAGTAAGGCTTCTACTTCGTCTTCCCGGGTGTAGCCATCTTCCACAATATCAGTTGCAACGCGAATCAATCTGCGCAACAAAGCTTTTTCTTCCACAATGTTTGCATAATAGACAATGTTTGCTGCAGTCGGAACCGCGTTGGCAAGCTCTGTAATATATGAAATGCCCCCGACGTCTTCGAGCTCATTTTTCACTTTGAGCTCTTCGGCGATTGTCACCAAATCGACTGGTTGACCTCTGTCGTTCAATACAAGCATGGTTTCGAAAATCTTTTTATGCGCGATCCGATAAAAGTCTTCCGGCAACAATATTTCAGATGCGGTAATCAGTGCCTGTGGCTCTAAAAATATTGCCCCAAGAACCGACTGCTCTGCTTCGTTGTTATGCGGAGGTGTGCGCTCGATCATCTGGTTCAAGCTATTATCTCCTTATCATTCTTCTGTAACATGCACTTTAAGTGTAGCTGTTACATCAGGGTGCAATTTGATCGGAACATTTGTAAAGCCAAGTGCACGGATTGGCTCAGGTAATTCCATCTTACGGCGGTCAACTTTAATTTTGTTTTGCTTTTCCAACGCTTGTCCAATTTGTTTGGACGTAATAGAACCAAATAGACGACCGTCTTCGCCAGTTTTTGCCTGTAGCTCTACAGTCAGCTTTTCAACTTGCTCTTTTAATTCTTTAGCTTCTGCCAACTCTGCAGCTGCATCTTTCTTCTGACGTTCCTTCTGGCCTTGCAACTTACTTAAATTACCTGGCGTTGCTTCAACCGCTACATTATTTTTCAATAAAAAGTTTTGTGCGTAGCCTGTTGAAACCTCTTTCACTTCACCTTTTTTACCTTTTCCTTTAACGTCCTTCAAAAAAATAACTTTCATCATTCATTTCCCCTCTCTACGTATTGATCTAGTGTATTCTTTAACAGAATTATGGCTTCATCTATTGTCTCTACACCTAATTGGCAGGCCGCGTTTGTTAAGTGACCGCCACCACCCATGTCTTCCATTATGACTTGAACATTCAACTCACCTAATGAGCGGGCACTGATACCAATTTTCCCGTCATCACGCTTCGCGACAACAAAGGATGCTGAGATGCCTTGCATCGTTAGGAGTATATCTGCCGTTTGAGCAATCAATACGGAACTATGCACAACGTCCTCTTGCCCTTTCGCAATCGCAATATCTCCATTCCCTGCAAATTCAACAGTCTCAATCAGTTTTGAACGTTCAATATATGTCGTGATATCTTCTTTCAGTAGACGTTGCACTAGTATCGTGTCTGCGCCATGCGTTCGCAAATAGGAAGCAGCTTCGAATGTCCTAGCACCTGTTCTAAGTGTGAAGCTTTTCGTATCCACCACAATCCCTGCAAGCATGGCAGTGGATTCCAGCATCGTCAATTTTTCATTTTTCGGCTGATACTCGAGCAATTCAGTCACAAGTTCTGCCGTAGAAGACGCGTACGGCTCCATATAGACGAGCACAGTATTATTGATAAACTCTTCACCGCGTCGATGATGGTCGATCAATACGACTTTCTGCGCCTTCTCCAGTACACGTTCTTCAATAACCATGCTTGGCTTATGCGTATCGACTATAACGACTAACGAACGCTCTGTCATCAATTCCAATGCTTCTTCAGGCATTAACATATGATCATATAGTTCTTCATCTTGCTGTACCTCATCCATCAGACGACTGACGCTAGCATCGAGCTGGTCAAAATTAACAACAACATATCCTTCTACACCGTTCATACGCGCCATCTTACGTACACCAATCGATGCACCAATGGCATCCATGTCCGGCATTTTATGACCCATAACAAAGACGCGGTCACTATCCTGGATTAAATCACGTAAAGCATGTGAGATAACGCGTGCACGCACACGCGTACGTTTTTCTACTGGGTTTGTTTTACCCCCATAGAATTTCAATTTTCCGTCATGGTGCTTAATTGCTACTTGGTCTCCGCCACGTCCTAGAACCAAGTCAAGACTCGACTGTGCCAGCTCACCAAGCTCTGTAAGCGACGTTGTTCCTGTACCTACCCCAATACTCATCGTAAGAGGTACGCTATGTTTAGACGTGTTCTCACGAATCGTATCAAGCAATGCAAACTTGGTTCTTTCTAATTGTTCAAGCGTCCCTTCGTTAAACACTGCTAAAAAGCGTTCAGATGATATTCGTTTAACAAATACTCCATACTCATCCGCCCATTGGTTAACTAAAGACGTAACAAGGGAATTCATCTGGCTTCGTGTTTGATCATCCATCGTCTGAGATAGTTCATCATAGTTATCAACCAATAGAATTCCAATTGTCGTTCTATCAGCATAATAAAGGGATTGAATCTTCACGCGCTCCGTTACGTCAAATAGATAGAGTAACTTTTCTTCGGGCTTAAAGTACACACGATATGAGCGATCATTTAATACGATAACGTCTTGCTCACTGTCTTCTTTAATTACTTGACGGAATGATTCGTTCATCTCGTAAAGTTGTGATCCAATCCAAGTTTTGTCTGGATAGATAGAGTTTATAAATGGGTTGACCCATTCAATTAATTGCTTATCATTGAGCAAGATAATCCCAATGGGTAATTCCAGTAACGCTTCTTCCCCTACCTTTTTCATTCGATAGGATAGGGTCTCTATATACTTCTCGGTTTCCAGATAGCTATCATTCTCTACTTTCCAGGCAACTCCAAGTGCGAGCGCATAGGCGAGCGCAAAAAATAGGCCAACCCAAAAGTTCAATAGCATCAGGAGTACAGAACCTACTCCCCCAAGCAGTGATAAGATGGCTAGTGGGATCCGTATCGCTCGTTTTTTATAAAATATATTCACTGTCTCATCTCCTACGCTCTCTTGTCTTTATCTATCCATGTACGAATGTTAATGGCGATATCCAAAACACCTAGCATAACGGTGAAGGGACTGAGGAACATGGCAAATAATGTAGCTAGCACATTGACGATCAATGGAAGCTTCATCTTGCGCAATGCATAATAAATCAGCGCCAAACCTTGTAAGAAGAATAAGAATCTAAAGATGAGAATGGCATTTGCCTCCATTAGATAAAATGTCGTCCCTTGTTCCGGTTGCGATAAGATGGAAACCAATAGCAACACTAGATAGGCTACTACCGTTGCAAATGGTAGGCGCATGTTAAGGAAAGAGGCAAATTTAGGAACTTCAAAACGTAAGCGTTTCGCTACCGCTAAGATGGGCATGATAAACATATAGGCCACCACGAAGGTAGATAAAATAAACAGCGAAGGCACAATGGTTTGATAATACGTAAACGCCTCTGCCACAGTCCGTTCCATATCCTTCGTTGAACTTCCCATTCCAGAGAGTATTACAAACGCTTCTTGCTGTATAGCTTCAAATTGTTGTAGCAACTGTTCGATCGGATTAATTTTCATGAACCAGACAGTACCGAGATACAATAAGCTTAGTGAGATGAGCAACGTGACGCCTGTTGCCATAAATACATAAAGCTTTGTCTTGCCTGTCCGTACAGTATCTCCAATTATGAATCCAACTGCGCTCAATACAATTGCTGCTGGAATGGAAAGTAATCCGCCAATCAATAATGTGATAAGCCATGTACACACAGCAACCATCAGCGTGGAGACTCGGTCATAACGCAAACGATAAATCGTAATGGGCAATGGAACTAGCAATATTGTCAATAACCCAAGTAATGGCACGTACAAAGTCATTGCCAGTAATATAGCGAAGAGTGCTACCATCATCGCACCATACGTAATTCTACTTGCTTGATCTTGCATATTTACGCCTCAATTCATTCATTGCTTCTTTTGCCACCAATCAGTAATTAGGAGACAAAGTGTTACATTCCTTAATTCATATAAAGCTACATTCATCCTTCTAATTGTATCACGATTCGATGTGAAATCAAAAATACAGGCAGTTGTCGTTTCCAGCAAATTGGATATGTAGTGAATAATCTACTATTGCATTTTGTATAAATAAAAAACCACCACTGACTGAGTAACTCAGTCAGTGGTGGTTTATATATTACCGCTCTTCAGATACGAACGGAAGAAGTGCCATAATGCGTGCACGTTTGATTGCTACCGTCAATTTACGTTGGTATTTAGCGCTTGTACCAGTAACTCGACGAGGCAACATCTTTCCGCGCTCAGAGATAAACTTCTTCAACAAATCTACATCTTTATAGTCGATGTGTGTGATGTGGTTAGAAGTAAAGTAGCAAACCTTACGGCGTTTGCGACCTCCACGACGTGGTGCCATAATTGTTGTCCTCCTTCCTATTTACGTTATCAAGTGAACCGTTCTATCAGAATGGCAAGTCGTCATCTGTTACTTCAATCGGACCGCCGCCTGGTTGGAATGGATCATTATCGACACGTGTCATATTTTGCTGATTCGGTTGGTAGGATTGCTGGTTATTGTATCCTTGTCCCTGGTCTTGAGAAGGTGCATTATACGAAGGTGCTCCACCACCATAAGATGGTGTCTGCTGCCGTTCTGTATTAGAACTCTTCGGCTCCAGGAATTGAGTACTGTCCGCAACAACTTCTGTCGTGTAAACGCGCTTACCGTCTTGACCTTCGAAGCTGCCCGTCTGTATACGGCCATCCACTCCAGCTAGACTTCCTTTTCGTAAGTAATTCGCGATATTTTCAGCCTGTTTACGCCAAGCAACACATGTGATGAAATCGGCTTCTCGCTCTCCTTGCGCGTTAGCGAACGCACGGTTCACTGCAAGTGTGAAACGAGTTACAGCGATTCCAGTCTGTGTATACTTCAGCTCAGGATCTTTTGTTAATCGACCAACTAAAACGACACGGTTTATCATTCAGAATCAAACCTCCCTCATCATAGATTTTTAAATTTTATATCAGATTACGCATCTACACGAATTGTCATATGACGAATGATACCTTCGTTGATGTTCGCTAGACGTGTAAATTCATCGATTGCTTCAGCACCAGCGTTAGCAGTTACTAATTGGTAGTAACCTTCACGTAAGTCGTCGATTTCGTAAGCAAGACGACGCTTGCCCCACTCTTTCGACTCGATGATTTCCGCTCCGTTTGAAGTTAGGACAGTATCAAAACGTTCAATCAACGCTTTTTTCGCGTCCTCTTCAAGAGTTGGGCGCATAATGTACATAATTTCGTACTTTCTCATCAATAGTCACCTCCTTATGGACTTGGGCCCTACTTTTACAAGTGGGCAAGGAGTAAGTAAATTTAATATTACTCACATCAGTACATGTTATCACAACGTAATTGAAATATCAACCCCCGATATACTATACTGAATGGAATAAGGAGTGATTTCATATGGAAGAACAACAGCCTGTGATTGTCGAGCTCGATTTACAGAAAATAGCGAAGCAAAGTCTTTGGCTCACTTTACTACCGCTCATAGGACTAGTAATAATTCGCAGTCTGCTACAAGGTGAAGTCTCTTTGACATTTTCAGTATGGTATGTTGTCTATGCTTTGATTGGATATATTTTATTAATTATTATACATGAGTTTTTTCATTTGCTAGGTTTCCGTATTTTTGTAATGTGCCATGGAAGAACATGGCGTATGGTGTCAATTTGAAGATGGGTGTTGCGTACGCTACTGCAGATCAGTTGATGGACAATAAAGGTATTCGCAAAGCGTTATTATTACCATTTTGGATGACAGGTGTGTTGCCTGCTGTTCTGGCGTTGTACTTCAATGATGGCGTGCTGTTGCTGTTAGGTGCGATGCTAATCGGCGGAGCTGCCGGAGATTTTGCTATGTATAAGGAGTTAAAGAAGTTTCCGGATGATGCACTAGTGAAGGATGATCCCGAGTTGCCTAAGTTATATGTTTATCCTGCTCAATAAAGTGAAGAAGCTGGCAGTAGGAGGGAAGCAGCCCAAGATTGTGCCCCCGAAAAGCGTACGCTGGCTGGTGTTGCAATCCCCTCGTACTCACTAATTAACTTTCTACTACTTATCTCCGTAATTCTTAAACTTTGCTAACTCCAAACCAATAAAAAGGCTGATTCTCACGGGGAGAATCAGCCTTTTTGTATTATACGTTAAAGCGGAACAGCATAACGTCGCCGTCTTTAACGATGTATTCTTTACCTTCCAAACGAACCTTGCCGGCTTCTTTAGCCGCTGTCATGGAACCGTGCTCCACTAAGTCGTCGTATGCTACCGTCTCTGCACGGATAAATCCGCGTTCAAAGTCGGTATGGATTACGCCAGCACACTGTGGTGCTTTCATGCCTTTGCGGAATGTCCATGCACGAACTTCCTGCACGCCTGCCGTGAAGTATGTTGCAAAGCCAAGTAAGTTATACGTCGCTTTAATCAACTGATCAAGACCTGATTCCTTGATACCTAACTCTTCAAGGAACATTTCCTTCTCGTCATCTTCAAGCTCAGCCATCTCTTCTTCGATCTTCGCACATACTACGATTACTTCTGCATTGTCCTTCTCTGCAAAGTCACGAACTTGTTGTACATATGGGTTATTATCTGCATCTGCAATTTCATCTTCTGAAACGTTTGCAACATACAACATCGGTTTGATCGTCAACAAGTGCATGCCTTTAACGACTTGAAGCTCATCATCAGTTAATTCAACGGAACGAGCTGCCATTGCATTTTCAAATGCATCACGTAATTTCAGTAGAATTGGCTCTTCTACCATCGCTTCTTTGTCTTTTTGCTTCGCCATTTTGGAAACACGCGCCAAACGCTTATCTACGCTTTCCATATCCGCTAGAATCAATTCTAGGTTAATGACTTCGATATCATCGATTGGACTTACTTTTCCTGATACGTGCGTGATGTTTTCATCCACGAAACAACGGACAACCTGACAAATTGCATCTACTTCACGAATATGTGATAGGAACTTGTTACCGAGTCCTTCACCTTTACTTGCACCTTCTACGATTCCTGCAATATCCGTAAATTCGAATGCAGTCGGCACCGTCTTTTTTGGTGTGACAAGCTCAGTCAATTTATCCAAACGCTCATCTGGCACCTCAACGATTCCTACGTTCGGATCAATCGTACAGAACGGATAGTTCGCTGCCTCTGCTCCTGCCTTTGTTATTGCATTAAATAAAGTGGATTTCCCAACGTTCGGAAGACCTACAATCCCAGCTGTTAACGCCATTATTCCCACACCTTTCTTATCTATCCAAAGCTTACATTATTCGTTAGTCAACCATTTCATTATAAGGACAATGCGTGAGATTGTCCATGTGCTGTCACGACTCGTTCTTTAGCAGAACCTTTTTCATCTTTTTGGCGAATTCATTACGCGGTATCATGACGCTGTGTCCGCATCCTTCACATTTAATCCGAATATCCGCGCCCATCCGAATAATCTTCCATGCATTCGTTCCACATGGATGTTGTTTTTTCATCTCCACCACGTCATGCAAATTAAACTCTTTGTCCGCCATCATATGAATCCCCTTCCTTTTGTTCATCACGGATCACCATTTTTGGATAAGGAATTTTAATTCCATTCTCATCCATAAACTTCTTCAAGTCTTGACGAAGTTTGCGACCTACGCTGAAATTGGCTACCGGCTCCGTTTCTGCAGCTATACGCAAAAGGATTCTGGACGGTTCCATACTTTGTACGCCCAATACTTCCGGAACTCCAATCACTTCTGAATAACGATCTTTCGGCAATCGTTTCAAGAATTCCTTGATTAATTCCTCTGCGCGATCAATATCCGTTTCATAGGATAACGCAAGATCAAGCAATACCATGGAATTGGTAACAGAGTAGTTGACAACTTCACCTATTTGTCCATTCGGGACGGTATATAACTCTCCACCATACAATGCAATCTTTGTTGTACGGAGACCAATTTCCATGACCGTTCCTTCACCTGAGTTAATACGTACATAATCCCCTACTCCAAATTGATCTTCGAAAATGATGAAAAACCCTGAAATGACATCCTTTACTAAACTTTGAGCACCAAAGCCGACAGCCAGACCAAGCACGCCTGCACCTGCAAGTAGACCTTTTGCGTCTATCTTGAACTCTGTCAGAACGGCTAGTATAGCGGAGAAATAGACAATGTATTTCAATGCGTTTTCTAAAAGTTTGATCATGGTCTTTTCACGTCGTTCTGTTTTGCGCATCGGACTTTTCAACTTAATAGCGAAGAATCGCCTTATTAATACTTGCCCTACTTTTACTACTACACCTGCCACCACAATAATCAAGAGAATGCGAATAGCGAAAATTCCAGTAGAGAGCCAAAAGTCGGCACTGAATATCGTATCTTTTACTTGTTGCATTGCTGCTTCTAAACCTTTTAGGCTTTCTTTCGCTTCTTCTGTAGCAGAAGTTGTTGCCATTGAAAGAAATCCTCCTTTCGTATAAACCAGTTCGCCCGAGGCTATACTGCACAGCAATACCTGAGCAGAATACTCTTCAGCGTAAATAATCACAAAGGACTGGTGTCATCCTATGTATAGAGCTGAATCCTCTTCCTATCATTACCGAATTTCCAGTAAAGAAACCGGTGTCGTGTGGAAATTAAGTTCTTACTTCGCGCAACATATACCCTTCAAACAGCAACCAATCATATTTTATTGTATTGGAACGGATCGCTCTACCGGCGACTCGCTTGGTCCGTTGACCGGCTCTTACTTGTCTGAACTAAGTCTATTCCCTTACAAGGTAGTCGGCACGTTACGAGACCCTTTGCACGCGCTTAACCTGCAGCAACGTATCGAGTTAACAAAATCCATGTATCCCGATGCATTCGTAGTCGCAATTGATGCATGTCTAAGTAAAAAGGACGCAGTTGGTGATCTATTGTTTCATAGCGGACCTATTGCACCTGGCAAAGCGGTTGGTAAGGAACTACCACCTGTTGGCGATGTATCAATCAAAGGAATCGTTAATATCGGTGGATTCATGGAGCAAGCCGTCTTACAAAGCACTCGGCTACATCTACCGTTTGAAATGAGTCGTATGATTGGTCGAGCCTTGCAACTAGCACATCATCGTCAGCCATCAAAAGGCGTATACAATCGTTACGATGATCGCAACTACACCAATCCCTGGGATGAAATTAGCTACCCTGATTTTCGTCAAGCCGATTAAATTTAATCCGATTGCCGCAATCATTAAGCCACCTGTAGCGGTCATTTCAGAGATGAATAACTCCATTAACTCATCAGGGACAAACCGACTGAGGAATGTAGCTAGGAAAGTTATACTTCCTTGATAAATGAATAGAGGTACGGCTGCAAAAGCTACACCTATTCCTAAAGTGGAACTAAAGATAATGGAAGTAAATCCATCCAAGATTCCTTTCATTACCAATACATTGTGATCATTACGCAGACCACTATCAATAGCACCGATGATTGCCATGGAGCCTACGCAAAAGAACAACGTAGCCGTTACAAAACCTTGAGCAATTCCCGGCCCAGCCTTTTTGGTAGGTAACTTTCTTTCAATCCAATGCCCCAATTGATTAACCTTTTGATCAAGATCAATTATTTCACCAAGAATTGCACCTATGACTATACTAAGAATGACAATGACAATTTGTGTTGTTTCGAATGTCATTTGCAATCCAATAGCTACGACAGCCATACCAATTCCATACATGATCGTTTCTTTCATTCGTTCTGGTATTGCGTATAAAAACCTACCAATTAATGTACCCACTATAATCGTAAATACATTAAACAGCGATCCAAACAATATCATGATGTCACGTCCAAGTTCTCTTCAAGAATAAAACCTATTTTGCAATGAAAGCAAAATAGGTTTTTGTATCATCGCTCTGCGTTCAATAATTCAAGAATACGTTCGAAGTCTTCATCCGAATGAAACTCGATTTCAATTTTACCTTTTTTCTTGGTTTTTTTGATAGTAACATTCGTACCGAATTGCTCACGCAATGTAGTTTCTTGGGCTTCAATAAATATATCTTTTTTCTTTTCCTTTTTTGTTTCACGTGGAACATCTTCATTTAAACGTTGTACTAGTTTCTCTAATTGACGGACATTTAACCCTTCCGTCTTAATCTTTTCAGCAATGGCTAAGATTTGTTCTTTTTTACGCAAACCAAGAAGCGTACGGCCATGTCCCATAGATAGTATTCCTTGGGAAATGTCTTTCAAGACCTTTTCGGGTAACGCCAGTAAACGGATATGGTTGGCGATATGTGGTCTACTTTTGCCTAGTCTAAAGGCAAGTTGTTCTTGTGTTAACTCTAGACTTTCCATCAAGTTTTGATAGGCTTCCGCCACTTCTATTGGTGATAAATCTTCACGCTGCAAGTTTTCAAGAATAGCCATTTCCATTGATTGCTCATCTGTTAGATCACGTACAACGGCTGGAATTTCCTTTTTACCTGCCAATTCAGAAGCTCGGAATCTTCTTTCCCCTACTACTATTTCATACTGCGTCCCTACACTTCGTACAATAATAGGTTGTAGAACGCCATGTTCCTTGATGGATTCGCTCAATTCAATCAAGGACTCTTCATTGAATTCTTTACGTGGCTGGTATGGATTGACTTTAATACTTTTCAGGCGTAAAAGTTCTACCTTTTCCAATGACTCTCGAGGAAATAATGCATTAAGACCTTTACCTAGACCTTTACTCATTCTCCACCACTTCCTTTGCCAGCTCTAAATATACTTCCGCACCTTTGGATCGTGGATCATATAATATAATGGGCTTACCATGGCTCGGCGCTTCGCTTAAACGAACGTTACGTGGGATGATCGTTTTGTACACTTTATCTTGGAAGTATTTCTTTACTTCTTCAATAACTTGAATACCTAAATTCGTACGTGCATCAAACATCGTCAATAATACCCCATCAATATAGAGCGATTCATTCAAATGTTTTTGAACGAGACGGACTGTGCTCAGTAATTGACTAAGTCCTTCGAGCGCATAATATTCACATTGCACAGGAATGATGATGGAGTCAGAAGCCGTCAGTGCATTCAACGTCAAGAGACCAAGTGATGGCGGACAGTCAATAATGACATAGTCGTAATCGTCTTTGATGTCTTGAATTGCGTGTTTCATGCGAACTTCACGTGAAATAGTAGATACTAACTCAATTTCAGCTCCTGCAAGTGAAATGGTCGCAGGAACAATTTCAAGATTTTCGATATCCGTTGGAAAAATAACATCTCGTACCGGTACATCGTCGATTAAAATATTATAAATACAATCTTGCACGTCGCCTTTGTTTACACCGACTCCACTCGTTGCATTTCCTTGTGGATCAGAGTCAATTAAGAGCACTTTTTTGCCTAAATGGGCAAGGCATGCGCTTAAGTTTACAGAAGTCGTCGTTTTGCCGACTCCTCCTTTTTGATTTGCTATAGCAATAATCTTACCCACTCTTGCACCTGCTTTCTTTCCTAATTCATTTATCTTAATAGTACACCAAAATTTTACTAGTTGCTTCTTATGTTTAAAATACCTGACAAAAAATGTGTTCTATGTGGTCTATTTCAGTTTATCATCTTCACTGTGCGAACTCTATTGATATATAAGAAAACTCTTGCTAGTATGTCAGCAAGAGTTTTCATACGTCACTTTTTACATATCTTTACCGTGATTGTGTAGTATTCTTCGGAATCTACTTCTTCGGATTCTACTTCAATCCCACTCTTGGCCATTAGTGCCAGTGATTCGCGCAACGTATTTACTGCGATACGAACATCCTTACTAACAGCTTTCTGTCGAGGTCCGCGCTTTCTTGCAGGTTGCACTTTCTCAACTGATTCAGTTGGGTACAAGATCTCTTTAATCCTAGCTTCCAGATCTTTAACGTTATATTGATTCGTTTTGATCTCTTCCAACACTTCCATCTGAAGTGCGGATTCCTTTAAAGGTAATAATGCACGTGCATGACGTTCAGATATTTCTTTTTTCAAGATTGCTGTTTGAACTGGTTCAGGCAACTTCAACAAGCGCATCTTATTCGCAATGGTAGACTGTCCCTTACCAAGTCTTTGTGCCAATGCTTCCTGTGTCAATTCATGCAGTTCCAGTAAACGTTCATAAGCATGTGCTTCCTCAATTGCCGTCAGTTCCTCGCGTTGCAAGTTCTCAATTAAAGCAATAGAGGCCGTCTCTTTATCATCCAGGTCCCTTACAATTGCCGGTACTTCTGTCCAGCCAAGCTTACGCATCGCACGATATCTTCGTTCCCCAGCAATGATTTCGTATGATCCGTCCTCTTTTGTACGAATGACAATTGGTTGAATGACGCCATGTGTATGAATCGTTCTAGCAAGTTCTTCAATCTTTTCTTCATTAAAAATTGCCCGTGGCTGGTATTGATTCGGTATGATTGTATCAATACCTATCTGTGCTACCTTCTCCAGATGCTGAACTCTAACTTCTTCTATCGTAGCCATCTTTTCTCCCCCACCAAAAAAACGCGAAAAAGTACTTTTCAACCTCTGCACCACCTTTTCGGAACTATTCCCTCTTATCTCTTCTATACAATTGTTTCACGTGAAACATTCCCCTAAATCAGTCTGCTGTAATCGGTGTTTTATTAGGCACACCTGGTTTTCTTGGGTATTTCTTCGGTGTCTGCTTCTTCTTTTCAAAGACAAAAATGTGGCGTTCACTATTTTCTTCCGGTAAAAGGAATGCATGTTCATTCTGTAAAACTGCCCCTAGTAGTTTTACAGCACGTGTAGCATCTGCCATTTCGTTGGAGGCATCTGCACCTTTCATGGAAACAAAGAGCCCCCCCTGCTTGGCAAGTGGAATACAGAGTTCCGACAATACCGACAAACGTGCTACTGCGCGCGCAGTCACTACATCAAACTGTTCACGATACTTCGGATTACGGCCGAACTCCTCTGCTCTTGCATGGACGAATGCCACTTTTTCAAGCTTTAATTCACTAGCTAAATGGTTTAAAAATGTAATACGTTTGTTCAAGGAATCTACAATCGTTACGTGAAGATGTGGATAGATAATCTTTAACGGGATACTCGGAAAACCTGCGCCCGCTCCTACATCACAAATTGATTCATACTTCGTGAAGTCTACGTAAAATGCACTTGTGATGGAATCATAAAAATGTTTTAGATATACAGAAGGTGCATCCGTAATAGCCGTTAGGTTCATCTTTTCATTCCACTCAACGAGTACTTCAAAGTAACGTTTGAACTGTTGTTTCTGCGTATCGGACAATTCAAAGCCTTTCTCTTGTAGCGCTTCGTAAAACTGTTCTTCCGTCATGTTCTCATTCCTTTTCAAGAAGACTGACGCACCTAAGCGCCAGTCCTATACTCACCCGGATACTTTCGCAATCTTTCCTTGTTCAATATAGACAAGTAAGATCGAGATATCTGCTGGATTGACACCCGAAATACGTGATGCCTGTGCTATCGACAACGGCTGGACTTCTTTAAGATTGGCCTTTGCTTCTTTGGCAATACCTGAAATTGCATCATAATCAATATTTTCAGGAATCCGCTTATTCTCCATCTTCTTCATTCTTGCTACTTGTTGCATAGACTTCTCAATGTACCCTTCATACTTAATGAAGATCTCAACTTGCTCTGCCACTTCATCGCTAATTTCTTCAAGAGGCGGAACCACTTTGCATAATTCGCTGTACTTCATTTCAGGTCGCTTTAATAAATCAGCTGCCTTCATTGGTTCACGAAGTGCTGCTCCACCTGCTTCAGCGATAATTGCTTGAACTTCGTCTGTCGGTTTAATTGATATCTTGCGTAAATGTTCAATCTCCGCATCGATTTGTGCTTTCTTCGCCAAAAACTTCGTATGGCGCTCTTCACTAATCATTCCATTTTGATAACCTATCTCCGTCAAACGCATATCGGCATTGTCATGTCGTAATAATAGACGATATTCAGCCCTTGACGTCAATAGACGATACGGTTCGCTTGTACCTTTAGTGACAAGGTCGTCGATGAGTACGCCAATGTATGCATCACTTCGACCCAGCACAACTTCTTCCTTGCCAAGTACGTTGCATGCTGCATTGATTCCCGCCATCAGTCCTTGTGCTGCAGCTTCCTCATATCCGGATGTTCCGTTGATTTGGCCAGCTGTGTACAAGTTTTTAATCTTTTTCGTTTCTAGCGTCGGCCATAATTGTGTAGCAATGACGGAATCGTACTCAATTGCATAACCTGCACGCATCATTTCAGCCTTTTCAAGTCCTGGTACACTTGCAATCAAGCGGTGTTGTATATGCTCGGGAAGACTTGTTGACAATCCTTGTACATATACTTCCCTTGTATTACGACCTTCAGGCTCGAGGAAAATCTGATGACGTGACTTGTCCGCAAAACGCACAATCTTATCTTCAATGGATGGACAATAGCTTGGTCCTTTTCCTTTAATTACGCCCGAATACATCGGGGATAAGTGAAGATTATCATTGATAATTTCATGCGTTTCAGGAGTCGTATACGTCAACCAACATGGCAATTGATCCATGATGTATTCCGATGTTTCATAGCTGAATGAACGCGGTACATCGTCTCCTGGCTGAATTTCTGTCTTGCTGTAATCAATTGTATTGCTGTTGATACGTGGTGGTGTACCCGTTTTAAATCGAACCGTCTGCAAACCAAGCTCCTGTAAATGTTCAGCCAGTTTGATTGACGGCATTTGGTTATTCGGCCCACTGGAGTATTTGAGATCTCCGATGATGACTTCCCCGCGTAAAAATGTACCCGTTGTAATAATAACGGTCTTCGCACGGAATATTGCGCCAATCTGTGTCACAACGCCTTTTATTTCATCATCTTCTACGATTAATCGCTCGACGACCGCTTGGCGAAGTGTCATATTCGGTTCCTCTTCCAGAATGCGCTTCATTTCTTGCTGATACAATACTTTGTCTGCTTGTGCACGTAAAGCACGCACTGCTGGACCTTTCCCTGTGTTCAATAAACGCATTTGAATATGCGTCTTATCTATGACTTTTGCCATCACACCGCCAAGAGCGTCTATTTCACGCACTACAATCCCTTTTGCAGGCCCTCCCAAAGAGGGATTACATGGCATGAAAGCAATCATGTCTAAATTCATTGTTAAAACTAATGTCGATGCGCCCATCTTGGCTGATGCGTAGGCTGCTTCTGCGCCTGCGTGTCCAGCACCAATGACGATACAATCGAACGTGCCTGCTTCAAATTGTGGCATGTTCGTTCATCCTTCCCATTTATAAAATCATTATTTTCCGAGGCAGAACTTTGAGAACAACTCTTTAATTAAACTATCTTGAACGGTATCTCCGATGATTTCACCGAGAATTTCCCACGTGCGTGTAACGTCTATTTGAATCATATCAATAGGAACTCCTGCTTGTGCTGCTTGTACTGCATCGTCAATCGTATTACGCGCCTGCTTTAGTAACGAAATGTGGCGGGCATTGGATACATACGTTAAGTCATTAGATTCCAATGAACCTTCAAAGAACAGTGCAGCAATCGCTTCTTCCAACTCATCAATACCTTGCTCTTGCAGAATGGAAGTAGTAATCACGCGGTCTCTTCCTGCCAATTCATAGACTCGATCCAGATCAATTTTTGCTGGCAAGTCTGTTTTATTGACGATTACGAGCATGTCCATACCGGCAACAGCTTCAAATAATCGCTCATCTTCATCTGTTAACACTTCAGAACTATTCACCATCAATAAAATGAGATCCGCCTCTTTCAGTACCTTCCTGGAACGTTCCACACCAATCCGCTCGACAATATCCTCTGTCTCTCGGATTCCTGCAGTATCGACAAGACGCAAAGGAACTCCACGAACATTGACATACTCTTCTATAATATCACGGGTAGTGCCCGCAACATCCGTAACAATCGCTTTGTTTTCCTGCACTAAGCTGTTAAGTAACGATGATTTTCCAACGTTTGGACGTCCTACAATTACAGTAGATAATCCTTCACGCAAGATCTTCCCTTGTGATGATGTACGCAATAACTCATCAATCTCATTCATTACCCACGTTCCTTTTTCAATCATCAAAGGAATTGTCACTTCTTCAACATCATCGTATTCCGGATAATCTATATTAACTTCCACTTGTGCAAGTGTTTCGAGTAATGCCTGTCGTAATTCACCAATCAAGTGAGATAGTTTCCCCTCCATCTGATTGAGTGCAACGTTCATGGCTTTATCTGTTTTGGCCCTGATCAAATCCATAACTGCTTCGGCCTGGGATAAATCAATCCGGCCATTAAGAAATGCTCGTTTAGTAAACTCGCCGGGTTCTGCTAATCTAGCCCCCTCTGTCAATACCAATTGGAGTACTCTATTGACTGAAGTGATGCCTCCGTGACAGTTGATCTCCACAATGTCTTCGCGCGTGAAGGTCTTTGGTGCTTTCATGATCGACACCATGACTTCCTCCACTAATTCTTCAGTGGCGGGATCGTGCAAATGTCCATAATGAATTGTGTGCGATGGTTGTTCGCAGAGTGGTTTCGCCGCTGGTGACTGGAATATACGGTCTGCAATCTTCCATGCGTCATCGCCGCTCAGACGAACGATGGCAATCGCTCCTTCTCCCATGGGAGTGGAAATGGCGGCTATCGTATCAAAATGCAAGTTTTTCACCTTCCTGGCTTCGTTGTGCACATGTGCATATCTTTTATAGCGAATACTACTTTCTAACAACCTATATTATCATAAATCGTCGGAATCTCCTAGCACGCGAATTTAAAAAAATGTGGATAAATTCAGGAATTTTGAACCAAGCGTCATGTTAATTTATCATGTGCTAGCAGTCGACAAAGAACACTGTCGTTTCAAGATTTCTCATGTAGAAACTTTCTGAAAAGATAATATAGGAGCAAGAAAGTATGCAAGAAATCTAAAGAGTATTTAAGTGACTTACATGTGTATTGAGAAGGGAATTTACGCTCCAGACAGGACACGATCGCCCGCTAGAAGTGAAAGTTCCTAGCGCACAAAAGGTCATTCTCTACTTATACGCACTAAAAAACCCCGTAGAAGCTTCCACGGGGTTCGTTTTATTCGATTCCTTTGATGACGATGTGTCGGTATGGATCTTTTCCTTCAGAGAATGTCTCGATATCGAGTCTAAGTGATAATGCGTTATGGATGACCTTTCTCTCGTAGGACGGCATTGGCTCCAGTGCCACTTGACGTTTAGTGCGCACTGCGCGGTCTGCCATGCGATCCGCCAGCTGTTCTAGTGACTGCTCACGGCGCTCACGGTAATCCGCTACATCAATTCTTACAATCTTGAATTGCTTCGTTACTTTATTGGCGACGAGCTGCGCTAATTGCTGGATTGCATTAAGCGTTTGCCCTCTTTTGCCTATTAAGAACGCTGCCTTTTCACTCTCTAGCTGGAAGTTAATGTACTTCCCTTTTGTTTGATATGTGATGACTAAATCTTCAATACCCATTCCTTCAGCCATCTCTTCGATGTATCGCTTAGTTTCTTCAATTGCTTCTTTTTCATTATAAGTCTTAGTTTCTTGTGCTGGTTTGGCTTCTTCATCCATCACAGGCTCTGCTTTGACCTCAGGCTGTTGAACAACTTCTTGAGCCTCAGTCACAGGTGATGGCTCTTTACTGTCATCCGTTAGCGTCTGTGCCGGTTCAGTGACCGGAGTGACTACAGGTTTAGGGTCAGGCTTTGATTTCTTCAATACAGTTACATGCACTTCGGCTTGTTTTGAGCCAAAACCAAGAAATCCTTTTCTACCCTTTTCCACTACCTGTACCTCTACTTCATCTCTTGTTACACCCAGGTCCTGTAACGCTGATTCAATTGCTAGCTCAACTGTTGCTGCCCTTTGTGTAAGTTGTTTCATTTCTTTTTCCCTCCCGCTTTCTCTACTTCGACGTTTTTCGGCTTATCGAACGGCTTATAGATGAAAATGTTTTGGAGCAATGAAATGATATTTCCGACAATCCAGTATAAAGCAAGTGCTGCTGGTAAGAATGAACCGAATACCATGATCATAAATGGCATAATATACATCATCATCTTCATTTGTGGGTTATCCATTGCAGGCCCTGTACGTAGAACGGTCAATTGGAACAACCCAGCAATGACAGCAAATAAAATACTTGGTGAACCAAGTGCAACTCCAAAGAAGTTACCCAGTTCAATTGTCGGCGTCGCATTCATCCGGCTGATCGCGTGATAGAAACCAATAAATATTGGCATCTGAATGATAACCGGTAGACATCCTGCAACTGGATTGATTTTCTCGTTAATCATGATCTGTTGCATTTCTTCTTGATACTTCTTCTGGGTCACCGCGTCTTTGGATTTATATTTCTCTTTCAACGCTTTCAGTTGCGGCTGGATTTCCTGCATGCGCTTCGAACTTTTCGTTTGTTGAATGATCAATGGAAGCAATGCGGTACGAATGATTGCTGTAACGACGATAATTGCCAGTCCATATGTACCTAACCACGATTTGAATTTCATAATCAATGTGACGAGTGGCCACACGATATATTCGTTCCAGATACCTGTGCTTTCGCCCGTGATCGGCTCCTTGAATTCGGTACAACCTGCCATGAAGACAGCGACTACAACAAGTAGTGAAAGGAACACTAATTTCTTTTTCAACATTTTTTCCCCCAAACAGTCGCAAGATCATTTATTAAGTTTTTTTCAGTGTAACATGACGGCTTTAATCGTTCTACATCTTAATGAGACTTTAACTTTACTTAAATACCTTTGCGATTTTTAGTACATGTCGCAGATTTTTCTTGGCCGTATGGAAATCAAGCGTAGCGGCTTGATTTCTCGCGATAATAACATAATCCAGATCAGGTTTGACCTCATCTTTCATTTCCAGGAACGATTGTCGGATGTATCGTTTAATCCGATTTCGTGTGACGGCATTCCCTACCTTTTTACTGACAGATAAGCCGATTCTGAACTCTTCCTGGTCTTCCTTCTTATAGGTATAGACAATAAACTGTCGGTTAGCAAAGGACTTACCTTTTTTAAATACTGTCTGAAATTCTTTATTTTTTTTAATTCGCTGGCTTTTTTTCATATTGGCACCTGCTTTAATTTTCTTCCGCCACAGTCTGCTGATCCTCTAATGGTAGAGACTTGGCAGTCACTAAGAAATAGTCCAATAGCTAAAAAAAAGACCACTGATGTCAGTGGCCTTATGCTGAAAGAACTTTTCTTCCTTTACGACGACGAGCTGCTAGAATTCTACGTCCGTTTTTCGAACTCATTCTTTGGCGGAAGCCGTGAACTTTAGCGCGTTTACGTTTATTTGGTTGGAATGTACGTTTCATTTCGTAAGACACCTCCTGCTTTGATTGTCTCTTTTCCTACTATGACAGTCTTGAATAGTATAGCCATCCAGTAAAAGAATGTCAATGTTTTTCTATTCCTTAGTTTAGGATCCGCACGCAATACTTTTAATTGCCATATAGACTTATCCACAATACTCCATGACGCCGCTCTGGATGAATTGTTAATGGATTAAAATTGTGGATTTCTTATACCGGCAATTGTCGACAAGTTTTTCACATATCCAAGCCTGTGGATAACCACTTTATGCACAGTTAACGGAGTTGTGCATAAATCATCAGACTCCTTGTCAATATTCATTTTCCCTGTTACAATTAGAAAGCTTTTGTTGTGTATATAATTTATAGCTAAAATCTTATCCACATATGTGAATACAGTGTGGATAGTTTTTTCAACATGTTTCGATAATATTTATCCACAGCCATGGATACTGTGTATAAGCGCATTCAGGGCTTTTTAATATTTTATTGTAAAGGAGGCACACGTTTGGAAAATCTATCGAGTTTATGGGAACAAGTATTGAAGAATATTGAAGCTAGAGTTTCGAAGCCTAGTTTTGAGACGTGGTTGAAATCAACAAAATTACTAACGTATGAAGCAGAACATGCAACTATTTCTGTTCCAAACTCATTCGCTAAGGACTGGCTTGAAACACATTACGTCCATCTAATAACAGGGATTCTATCCGAACTAACGGGTGAAGATCGAATTGTTGAGTTTATCGTTCCGCAAGACATGGCGGAGAACGATATTAAATTACCAAAGCCAGAGCCTAAACCAGTAGAAAGAGCGCCTATGGCCAATTCAGCTGGCATGTTAAATCCAAAGTATACATTTGATACATTCGTCATTGGGTCAGGAAACCGCTTTGCTCATGCTGCATCACTTGCAGTTGCAGAAGCACCCGCAAAAGCCTATAATCCACTCTTTATCTATGGAGGCGTTGGATTAGGAAAAACGCACTTAATGCATGCAATTGGTCATTATGTACTGGAACAAAATCCCGCGCTAAAGGTAGTTTATTTATCATCTGAAAAGTTTACGAATGAGTTTATTAACTCCATACGTGATAATAAAGCCGGTGATTTTAGGGACCGATACCGTAGCGTAGATGTGCTATTAATTGATGATATTCAATTCTTGGCAGGAAAAGAACAAACGCAAGAAGAATTCTTCCATACATTCAATACGCTGCATGAAGAATCAAAGCAAATTATCATTTCCAGTGATCGACCTCCAAAAGAGATACCCACACTGGAAGACCGTTTACGTTCTCGCTTTGAATGGGGACTGATTACAGATATTGCACCGCCTGATCTTGAAACAAGAATTGCAATTTTACGCAAAAAGGCTAAAGCAGATGGTTTAGTCGACATTTCAAACGATGTCATGCTATACATTGCCAATCAAATTGATACAAATATTAGGGAACTAGAGGGTGCATTAATTCGCGTCGTTGCGTACTCCTCATTAGTAAATGCAGATGTCACGACAGATTTGGCTGCTGAAGCATTAAAGGATATTATTCCAAACTCACGTCCGCGGATTATATCGATTCTAGACATTCAAAAAGCCGTCGGTGAGCATTTTAATATTAGATTAGAAGACTTTGTAGCGAAGAAACGAACACGTGCTATTGCATTTCCACGGCAAATTGCGATGTTTCTTTCAAGAGAGCTGACAGATTCATCACTGCCGAAGATTGGTTCGGAATTTGGTGGTCGGGATCATTCCACTGTCATTCACGCACATGAAAAGATTTCGAAACAACTTGATATAGACAAATCACTACAACAAGATGTACAAGATATTAAAAAGGTTTTAGGAAGAGCCTAAAGAGTTGTGGATAACTGTGGACAAGTAATGCAAGGTCGTCCACTTGTTATGCACATGTGGGAAACTATGATTCTCATACATTCAAAAGGCTTTTCCACATATCCACAGCCCCTACTACTATTACTACTATATTTAATTACTTAATTATTATTATATAAGCGAGGTATCGATATGCAGTTTGAAATTATGAGAGATAGATTATTGGATGGATTGAGCGATGTTATCAAAGCGATCAGTTCAAAAGTGACAACACCTATTTTGACAGGTATCAAATTAGAAATTACTGAAAAGGGATTGACGATGACTGGAAGTGATTCAGATATCACGATATCTACTTTCATTCCAGTTGAAGAGGATGGTACACAAATCATTCAAACGATCCAACCAGGTACACTAGTATTACAAGCAAAAGTATTCAACGAGATTATTCGTAAGCTCCCAACTAATGAAGTCATGATTGAATTACGTGATGGAATGAAAACACATATTCGTTCTGGTCAGTCTGAATTCCATATTATTGCCCAAAGTGCTGACGAATATCCCATTCTGCCAGATGTAAAAGATGCAGAACGCTTTGAAATGCCAGCGGACCTGATGAAATCGCTTATCCGTGAGACTGTATTTGCTGTATCTCAACAAGAAACGCGTCCAGTTCTAACCGGCGTTCAATGGATTATGAAAGAGCAAGAGTTGTATTGCATTGCAACTGATAGTCACCGATTAGCTAGACGTATTGTGACACCTGAAATTCAAGCGAGCTCACCATTCAATGCAGTCATTCCAGGTAAAAGCCTTCAGGAGCTCAGCAAAATATTACCCGACGACTCGACTGCAGTAGAAATCTTCATTGCCAATCAGCAAGTACTATTCAAGTTGCACAATGTCTTGTTCTATTCAAGACTATTAGAGGGCAATTATCCCGACACGTCACGTCTGATTCCAACTGAATACAAAACGTCCATTACAATCAATGGTCGTAATTTGTTGCAAGCAATTGACCGTGCATCTTTGTTAGCGCGTGAAGATCGGAATAATATTGTGCACTTCTCAACAGACGGTAGTCCACATGTGCAAATCTCTTCAAACTCTCCGGATGTCGGAAATGTAGAAGAATTGGTAGAAGCTGTGCATATCGAAGGTGAACCTTTGAAAATCTCCTTTAGTGCAAAGTATATGATGGATGCATTGAAGGCAATTGATGGTCAGGATCTTAAGATTCATTTTACTGGCAGCATGCGACCGTTCATCTTAAAATCAATTGATAGCGAAGCAATATTACAACTAATTTTACCGGTTAGAACGTTTTAACCGGTAACTATAGAAAATATCTTTTAAAAGGGTAGTCAACATGTTGGCTACCTTTTTACTTATTGCGAAAAGTTAGGTAAACTAGAGGGACAGAATATTTTAAGAGGGATTGATAAAAAAATGGAAACAGTACAGTTTAATACTGAATATATAACGCTTGGACAATTACTAAAAATGACGAACGTGATCAGCTCTGGTGGAATGGCTAAATGGTTTTTAGGTGAAAACGTCGTCTATGTAAATGGCGAACCAGAACAACGACGCGGTAAGAAACTATATGACGGTGATGTAGTAAATATCCCGGGTGCAGGAAAATTCAAACTGTCATTGGATGAATCTGGACAGTCGGATGCATATTGATCGGCTAAAATTAACGAACTATCGAAATTACGAATCTTTGGAATTAGAATTCTCTCCCACAATGAATGTCTTGATCGGCGAAAATGCACAAGGGAAAACCAATGTCATGGAGGCTATTTACGTATTAGCCATGGCAAAATCCCATCGCACGTCAAATGATCGCGAACTTATACGTTGGGAACAAGAGTGTGGTAAAATAGAAGGGGACGTCCAACGTAAATTTGGACATATGCCGTTAGAGCTGACGATTTCCAAAAAGGGAAAAAAAGCTAGAGTTAATCATCTGGAACAAAATCGTTTGAGTATGTATGTCGGCCAGATGAATGTAGTCATGTTCGCGCCTGAAGATTTGAATATCGTAAAAGGCAGCCCACAGCTGCGCAGGCGTTTTTTAGATATGGAAATTGGACAGATTTCGAGAGTCTATTTGCATGACTTGGTCAATTTCCAAAAGATATTAAAGCAACGCAATGCCTTGTTAAAAGCAAATCGAGGTAAATTGGATCTCCAGGATGTTATGTTCGATATTTACACAGAACAGTATATTCAAGTGGCAGTTCAAATTATTCGAAAACGTTTTTATTTCATGGAATTGCTACAAAAATGGGCAAACCCCATTCATCAAGGGATTTCACGTGGTCTTGAATCACTAGAAGTTTCATATGGGACTTTAAAAGATCTCCATTCTGGGCAGACTGCCAAAGAGATGGAAACAATATTTGCTGATCAGTTACAGAGTGTACGAAGACGCGAATTAGAACGAGGGCTTACACTGATAGGTCCACATCGTGATGATTTGCAGTTTTTTGTCAATGGGTACGATATTCAAACGTACGGTTCACAAGGGCAGCAACGGACGACTGCTCTTTCTTTAAAGCTGGCGGAAATTGAGCTAGTAAAGCAAGAAGTGGGCGAAACTCCGATTTTATTGCTAGATGATGTGTTATCGGAATTGGATGATTATCGACAATCACATTTATTAAGTACAATGCAAGGACAAGTACAAACATTTGTGACGACAACCAATATCGCAGGAATTGATCATAATACGATTCAGGAAGCAGCTATTTTTGAAGTGCATGACGGATCTGTCTCACGTAGAGAATAGGTCAGTACGGTTTGATAGGTTTGGAAAGGAAAGGTGAACACCTTGGCAATTGAAGATAAGGACATACAGACCGATTATGATGCAGGTCAGATACAAGTATTGGAAGGCCTTGAAGCTGTCCGCAAACGTCCCGGTATGTATATTGGGACTACAAGTGCAAAAGGACTTCATCATCTTGTATGGGAAATTGTAGATAACAGTATTGACGAAGCCCTCGCTGGGTACTGTGATCACATCGAAGTAACCATAGAAAAGGATAACTGGATTCGTGTAGCTGATAATGGCCGCGGGATTCCAGTAGGCATACAAGAGTCAACAGGCAGACCCGCAGTTGAGGTCATCATGACTGTATTACACGCTGGCGGTAAGTTTGGCGGCGGTGGATATAAAGTTTCTGGTGGTCTACACGGCGTAGGATCTTCAGTTGTCAATGCTTTGTCAGAGAAGACGGAAGTCTATGTTAAGCGTGATAATAAACTATACGCAATTGAGTTTTCTAGAGGACCCGTCTCAAAAGAACTTGAAGTCATTGGAGAATCGGATGAAACCGGTACTACAATTCGATTCAAGGCGGATTCTGAAATCTTTACGGAAACAACGGAATATGAGTACAGCATATTGGCAACACGTTTACGTGAACTTGCCTATCTAAATCGTGGCTTACGCATTACCATTGCGGATGAGCGCGGTGAAGAAACGGTATCAGAACTGTTTCACTACGAAGGCGGAATCAAATCATACGTCCAGCATTTGAACGTAAATAAAGAACCGATCTTTGAAGATCCAATTTATACCGAAGGCGAACGTGATGGGATTACTGTTGAAGTGGCTATGCAATACAACAGTGGCTACGGAGAAAACCTATTGTCATTTGCGAATAACATCCATACGTATGAAGGCGGTACACACGAGCAAGGCTTCAAAACTGCATTGACTCGAGTGATTAACGACTATGCACGTAAAAACGGCTTATTGAAAGAGTCAGAAGATAATCTGACAGGGGATGATGTGCGTGAAGGACTAACGGCTATCGTATCCATTAAGCACCCTGATCCTCAATTCGAAGGTCAAACAAAAACGAAATTAGGTAACTCAGAAGTTAGCACGATTACGAATTCACTATTTTCCGAAGCACTGCAACGTTTCTTAATTGAAAATCCAGTGGTAGCGCGTCAAGTAGTGGGTAAGAGTACGATGGCAGCAAGAGCACGTATGGCCGCTAAAAACGCTCGTGAATTGACTCGTCGCAAATCGGCGTTGGAAATCTCGAGTTTGCCGGGTAAACTTTCAGATTGTTCTTCAAGAGATCCAGCTATCAGTGAATTGTATATCGTTGAGGGTGACTCAGCTGGAGGATCTGCAAAAAATGGTCGTGACCGTCACTTCCAAGCGATCTTGCCATTACGAGGGAAAATCCTCAACGTAGAAAAAGCACGTTTGGACCGTATCCTAGGGAACGCAGAGATTCGTATGATCATTACGGCACTCGGTACAGGAATCGGACCTGAATTCAACTTAGATAAAGCCCGTTACCACAAGCTTGTCATTATGACAGATGCTGACGTGGATGGAGCCCACATCCGGACGTTATTATTAACCTTCTTCTTCCGTTTCATGCGTCCGTTGATCGAGGCAGGCTATGTGTACATTGCACAGCCACCGCTTTACCGTGTGCGCGCAGGGAAAAAGGAAGAGTATTGTTATGACGAAGAGGCTTTGCAAGAAATCTTGAGCAGAATGCCAGCTTCACCGAAACCAGACATTACACGATACAAAGGTCTAGGTGAGATGAATCCAGAACAGCTATGGGAAACAACAATGGATCCTGAAAAGCGTACGTTCTTGCAAGTTCGTATGGACGATGCAATAGAAGCCAATGCAACATTTGAAGAACTAATGGGTGACGAAGTAGAGCCACGCAGAAAATTCATTGAAGACAATGCAGTTTTCGCACAAAATATCGATACTTGATTGATTGTGAATGAATTAGCATCGATCAAAATTATAGATATAAGTGGTGAAAGGAGCTTGACAACATGGCAGATTTGCCAAAAGGCGGAGTGCAGGAAATAAATATTAATACAGAGATGAGAACATCATTTCTGAACTATGCGATGAGTGTTATTGTTTCCCGTGCGCTTCCAGACGTTCGTGATGGTTTGAAACCCGTACATCGCCGTATCTTGTATGCTATGCATGATCTCGGCATTACCGCGGAAAAGCCACATAAAAAGTCCGCACGTATTGTAGGAGACGTTATTGGTAAGTATCACCCACACGGTGATAGTGCAGTATATGACACAATGGTACGGATGGCGCAAGACTTCAGTTATCGCTACATGCTAGTCGACGGACACGGAAACTTTGGATCTGTGGATGGGGACGGTGCAGCTGCAATGCGTTATACGGAGTCTCGTATGTCTCGTATAGCAATGGAATTATTACGCGATCTCAATAAAAATACAGTTGATTTCCAAGCAAACTATGACGAGCAGGAAAAAGAGCCTGCCGTCTTACCAGGCCGTTATCCAAACTTACTAGTAAACGGTACATCTGGGATTGCGGTAGGAATGGCGACAAATATTCCTCCCCATCACTTAGGGGAAACGATCGATGCTGTACTCGCCTTGGCAGAGAACAGTGCGATTACAACTGAGGAACTGATGGAAATCATTCCAGGCCCGGATTTCCCAACGGGCGGTATGATCCTTGGACGTAGTGGAATTCGTCGAGCTTACGAAACAGGCCGTGGTTCCCTAATTATCCGAGGAAAGGCAGAAATCGAAACGGCTGCAAACGGTCGTGAAACGATTATCGTCAATGAAATACCATTCCAAGTAAACAAAGCAAAGTTAATCGAAAAGATTGCGGAGCTTGTGCGCGATAAGAAGATTGAAGGCATTACGCACTTGGCAGATGAATCTGACCGCACAGGAATGCGAATTGTTATTGAAGTACGACGCGATGCCAATGCTAACGTTTTATTGAATAACCTGTATAAACAAACTGCCTTGCAGACTAGTTTTGGTATCAATATGTTGGCACTTGTAGACAAGCAACCAAAAGTGTTGCCATTGAAAGAAATTCTATACCACTACTTAGAACACCAGAAAGTGGTCATCCGTCGCCGTACACAATTTGATTTGAATAAAGCGGAAGACCGTGCGCATATCTTAGAAGGATTACGTATAGCTCTTGATCATATCGACCGCATTATTGCATTGATCCGTGCGTCTAAGACGACAGGGGAAGCTAAGGCAAGCTTGATGGAGACATTCGAGTTATCCGATCGTCAATCACAAGCTATTCTCGATATGCGTCTACAACGCCTAACTGGATTGGAAAGAGATAAGATTGAGTCTGAGTACCAGGAGTTGCTGACACTTATTGCCGAATTGCGTGCAATTTTGGCGGATGAAGTAAAGTTAATTGAAATTATCCGTGAAGAATTGACTGAAATTAAAGAGCGTTTTTCTGACGAACGTCGAACAGAGATTATGCTTGGCGGTTCTGAAATGCTTGAAGATGAGGATTTAATTCCCGTGGAAAACTCCATTGTGACATTAACTCATCAAGGATATATTAAACGTCTACCAGCCAATACGTATCGCAGTCAGAAACGTGGCGGTCGTGGAATTCAAGGTATGGGCACGAATGAAGATGACTTTGTAGAGCACTTGTTAAATACATCTACGCATGACACGATTTTACTGTTTACGAGCAGAGGCCGTGTATTCCGTAAAAAAGGCTATGAAGTTCCTGAATACAGCCGTACTGCCAAAGGCTTGCCGATTATTAACTTGCTAGACTTCCAAAAAGGTGAAAAGGTTACGGCCATGATCCCAATTGATGAGTTTACTGAAGATCATTACTTGTTCTTCTCGACAAAACAAGGTGTTATTAAACGAACGTCGATTATGGACTATGCCAATATTCGTGCGAACGGCTTAATTGCACTAGGATTGCGTGAAGAAGATGAATTGATATCCGTTAGATCTACTGATGGAACGTCAGATATTGCGATCTGTACAAAACAAGGTATGATGATTCGTTTTGACGAAGAAACTATCCGTCCGCTCGGCAGAACTGCCGCAGGTGTACGTGGTATCAGATTGCGTCTCGAGGATGAAGTAATTGGCATGGACATTGTAGATGCTGGAGACGACATTCTTGTAGTTACTGAGAAGGGGTATGGTAAACGTACGCCTGAAAGTGAGTACCGATCCCAATCACGTGGCGGTTATGGACTAAAAACTATGCATATGACAGATCGAAATGGCGGTATTGTCGCGATGAAGTCGGTTAACGGAGAAGAAGATTTAATGTTAATTACGATTCACGGGATTTTAATCCGTATGTCGATCGGTGATATTTCTATATTTGGTCGATCTACACAAGGGGTACGACTTATTCGCTTGGCTGATGATGAACGAGTAGCAACAGTCGCAAAGGTGGAAAAAGACGATGACCTCGAAGAAGTGATTGAGGAAGAGCTTGACGATCAAGTGGAAACATCTGAACAGGTATTGCCAGAGACGGAAATAGATACTGAACTAGATTCAGAAGAATAAGCAAAAGTTATTGGAGAGGTAAATTAAACCTCTCCAATAACTTTTTTGCTTTCAATAGGAAAATTTGCTCAGACATCTATCCA